>JASFIA010000129.1:0-6567 GCA_050122915.1 Desulfobacterales bacterium
TCGGCAATTCGTGACGATGCGTTTTGATGGTAAACCACATGCGGGAATCGAAGCGTTCCGACATCGACTTGAGATCGGTTAAAACGTTTCGGACATCGTCCTCAAATGGAAGACCGTCGATCATGATCATCCGGGGTAAAAAAATGTTTTGGGAAGTGAGGTCGGTCAACCGCTCCTCCAGTTTGGGCACGCTGAAGCCCTCCACCTGGAAGGTCATGATGAAGCGATGGGGGGCCAGTTTTTCCCATAGCTGGTGAACCTGCTTCACATCATACTGTTGAGCCAGCAGATGAAACAGCTCTTCATACCAGAGCTTTACCTTTGTCACCGGATCTTCAAGGCTGATGTGAAGGACATTCTGGCCTCTCAGCATCTCATTGAGAGCCAGTTGAATGACAAAGGCGGTTTTGCCGACGCCGGCACGAGCCAGTATGGCGCCGAAAGCCCCGATGGAGAGAATCTCCTCCCCTTCGGACTCAACCAGTCTGAGTGGATTTCGCAGGAGCAGGTCTTTAATGAGCATATTCAGGCTCCTTTCCCTGAGTCGGATGACCGATGCCGGATCGCCGGGATTGCGATGGTGGGATCGGTTGGATTCCCCAGTCGGTGGGACCGGAGTGGGGTGTTTGAAGATCGGCATCGGTCTGTCTATCGGTTTAACGCATAACGCCATGCAGAAAAGCTGGCGAAAGCCCACTCTCTGAAAGGCTTATCAAGCCACCTTTTTCTTTGACTCGGCAGCCTTTTTGGTGATCTCTTCGGCCACCGATTGAGGCACTTGACGGTAGCTCGCAAATTCCATCGTAAATTGGGCTTTGCCTTGGGTCGAAGACCGCAGCACCGTGGAGTAACCGAACATTTCGGCGAGAGGCACCTGGGACTCGATGACGCACATCGGCCCGTCCTCCTGGGAGCCTACGATCATTCCCCGTCTTTGGTTCAATGTGCCCATGACAGGACCTTGGTATTCGGTTGGGGTTTCCACCACAACTTTCATGATCGGTTCCAGAATAACAGGTTTTGCCTTACCATAAGCCTCTTGAAAGGCGCCTCTCGCAGCGGCTTGGAAGGCCATCTCCGACGAGTCCACCGAGTGGGATGCGCCGTCGTTGATCACGACTTTGATTCCGGTCACCGGGAACTCCAACTTGGGACCTTTTCCCATGCAACTGCGAAATCCCTTTTCGACGGCGGCGATGTACTGGGTGGGAATCGCGCCGCCAACGACCTTGTTTTCGAAAATAAATTCTTCTTCGTCAATCGGTTCGATCCAACCGCCCACGCGGCCGAACTGTCCCGCACCTCCTGTCTGCTTTTTATGGGTATAATTGAATTCAGCCAACTGAGTGATGGCTTCCCGGTAGGCCACTCTGGGCTGACCGGCCATCACTTCGGCATTGTATTCGCGTTTCATCCGCTCGATGTACACCTCCAGGTGAAGCTCGCCCATCCCTGAAATAATGGTGTCGCCGGTCTCTTCGGAGACGAAGGTCCTGAAGGTCGGATCTTCTTTTGAAAATCGATTGAGAGCCTTTGACATGTTGACTTCTGCCTTGCTGTCTTTGGGCTTGATGGCCAGGGAGATAACCGGTTCGGGTACGAACATGCTCGTCATGGTCAGGGAGGACCCCGGCGTGACGAACGTATCCCCCGAAGCGCAGTCAATGCCGAAGAGAGCCCCGATATATCCCGCCGGAATGGATTCGATATCTTCCATCTGATTGGCATGCATTCGGATCACTCGGCCGATTTTAACTTTTTTCCCCGTTCGAACATTGATGACGGTGTCTCCTTTGGACAGGGTTCCCTGGTAGGCTCTGATGTAGGTCAGCTGGCCATAGGGGCCATCTTCGAGTTTGAAGGCCAGGGCCACGGTCGTTGATGCCGCGCCATCGGCAGACAAGGTGACTTCGGCGTCCTCCACATCCATATTCATGGCGACGTTTTCCACATCCGTCGGCGCCGGCAGCAGGGCATTGACCATGTCAAGAAGCGGCTGCACACCTTTGTTTTTATAGGCGGAGCCCATCAGAACCGGTGTCATTTCCCTTTTCAGAACGCCTGCCCTCAGAGCTGAAACAATCAATTCCGGAGAGATTTCTTGCTCTTCGAGTATTGCTTCGGTGAGTTCGTCGGAAAAAAGGGATGCGGCATCGATAAGCGATTCCCGGTAGCTCTGTGCTTCCTCCATATATGAATCGGGAATGGATTCTTCCCGGACGACTTCGCCGTTTTCGCCGTCGAAATATAAGGCTTTCATGCCGACGAGATCGACAACACCATCGAATTCGGCCTCTAAGCCGATGGGCATCTGCAGGGCCACGGCATTGTGACCTAATTTTTCTTTCAGCTGGCTGATAACCCTGTCCGGACTGGCTCCACTTCTATCGCATTTGTTGACGAATGCTATGCAGGGAACTTTATAGCGCTTCATCTGCTGATCCACAGTTATCGACTGTGACTGAACACCGCCAACAGAGCACAATACCAGAATCGCCCCATCCAGAACCCGGAGGGAGCGTTCAACCTCGATGGTGAAGTCCACATGACCCGGTGTGTCTATAATATTGATTTCATGGCCTTTCCATTCACAGAATGTGGCCGCGGATGCAATGGTGATTCCCCGTTCTTTTTCCAGTTCCATTGAATCCATTGTGGCCCCGACACCATCCTTTCCCTTGACATCGTGGATGGCGTGGATGCGGTTGGTGTAAAACAGAATACGCTCCGAGAGCGTGGTTTTACCCGAATCGATGTGTGCACTGATACCGATGTTTCTAACCCTGTGAATGTCCGTTTTCATGATGTCGCTTCCGTTGATTGCTCTCCGCCTTTGAGAAGGCCGGTTAATGGAGGATCGCGCCAAAAAAAATCCTTCATCCACCGTCGGGCGGCTGAAGGGATAGTTTTATCTGTCACCGCAAACCGTTTTTGTAATGCACCATTTAGATATAGTCAAGTCTAAAGTGGGTTGACGAAATGGTCGTTGTCCCATCGCCGACACCTGACAATCACGGACGATCGTTAGCGCATGATGAGATGTTTATTCGGACCGAGGGGAAGGGACGATCGACATTCAGACAATGACGTTTAGGGGGGACTGAGGGCGGCCTAACCATCTGTCAGGGCCATTCCCGGGGTCGACCTCTCTTTGGAAGGGATGTGGGGTGCAAGAGGACATATGTGGCCCCCGCGCCGCCATCGCAGGATCGGGCTGACGAAAAAGCGACAACCCGACGTCGCCATGGATGGCGCGTCAGCCACTTTACCACGCTGATTTTGAGGACCGGGTCATTGGGAGACGACAGTCCTCGGCCGTGAATGATCAACACCGCCGTGTAGCGCCGCTCAAGGGCATCGGATAAAAAGCGATCGAAAACGACCCTGGCCTGGCATTTTGTCAACCCATGAAGGTCGATGTGAGACTGTACGGCAAAACAACCTTTGTGAAGTTGCCGTGCAACGTTCGGATGGACACAGCGGGCCGTACCTTCCACATATTCCGCTGTTTGATCCCAGGAAAATCCTTTGCCGGAGTTAACAAGCACTTTTAACTGCCTCACCACCTGCGCGTCTTCACTGTTGTAAACAGGTTGAGCGGGGGAAGGTCGGTTTCTATCGACCTGCCGACGAAGTGAAGGTCTGTCTTTAAGCGGCGTCACATCGGCCATGGCGGCATAAAATAGGGTCTTATCGTCTCCCCGGGTTGCGGTCGAAAGGGTGGAGGGCGACCCCGGATCGGTCGACAGTGCAACGCCCTTGTTTTGTATCATCGTGCGGAGATGTTTGAATGGTCTGAAAGCGCCGGAAGATTTCATGAACGATCTCCTTGCCGAGAAGGGGGTGGAATGCAAACGGCGAGCGCCTTGCCCGAAAGGGATGGCACCACAAACGCCTTCCCTCTCAGGGTCGGACATGCCGTGATCGCTCGGCGGCTTACAGTTCGGGCGGACCGGATGGAATGACACAGACGAATATCAGAGGGGAACTGCCCGTATTTCTAAGTTGGTGCTCCTCGTTGCCGGGAATGTAAACGACGGAACCTTCTGAAATCGTTTTCCATCCGTCGGCAGAAAACACCTCTCCCGAACCAGAGTGAACGAAGATCTCGTGCTCCCAGTCATGGGTGTGGCGTGGGGTGTATCCATCGGTTTCCAATTCGAAAACGCGCATACAGAAATTGGCGGCACCGTCTGCTTTTCCAACCGCAATTCTGCCGGTGACGCCTTTAACCGTCTCACTGTCGAATCGCTTGGCTTCAATAGAACGAAAAGATGAGATTTTCATTGATCACCCTGTCTCTCGTTAATGGGTGGTAGGTGGTGTCGATGTCTGCCTGTTGCTATCCCCCTTGTCTGGGATGACAGTATAGCAGAAACCCATCGGTTTCACCAACCGTTGGCAACGATTGCGTCGACCCTTCCTTTGGACGACTTGACTCGCCAATGGTTTTAGGCTCATATAGCGGCCACCCATCAGCAAGGATCTCAAGGGAGAATTTCCTCATGGATCTGAAAAAGCACTGCCCATCCAAAGTAGTCACGGCCGGCAAAGCGGTCTCCAAGATCAAAAGGGGAAGCAGGGTTTTTATCGGCACCGGCTGCGGCGAGCCCCAGCACCTGATCCGCAGCATGGTCGAAAATCCGCACCTTCAAGATATAATGCTCTACCAGATGCTGTCCTCAACGATGGCGGAATACGTCACCGATCCGGCGTTTCTCTCACGGTTCCAATTGAAGCTTTTCTTTATCAGCAAGGCGATGCGCGAGGCCGCATTCGAGGGCAAGATTGATTATATCCCAGCCTATTTGTCACAAATACCCCGGCTGTTCTCCAGCCATCGGATCGGGCTTGATGTTGCCATTATCCAAGTAAGCCCACCGGATAAATTTGGGTATTGCAGTCTGGGGGTTTCCGTCGACATCACACGGTCAGCCATGGAAAACGCCCAATGGGTCATCGCCCAAGTGAATCCGCAGATGCCCCGGACGTGGGGTGATAGCTTTGTTCACATCGATGAAATTGACGTTTTTGTATGTCATGAGGAACCTCTGGTTGAGATGCAAGTGGTCACGGAAGACAACGAAATCGCCTTGAGGATAGGCCATTTTGTCTCTCAGCTTGTAGAGGACGGGGCGACCCTTCAGGTAGGCTTCGGATATCTCCCAAATCTGATTCTCAAATATCTCGACCGGAAAAAAGACCTGGGTATCCATACCCAACTGATAACGGACGGTTTGCTGCCACTGTTTGAAAAGGGGGTCATTACCAACAAGAAAAAAACCCTGTTGCCGGGACGCGTCGTTGCCTCATTATGCATGGGAACCCGACAATTATACCGATTCGTCGACAACAACCCGGCCTTTTACTTTCGTTCATCAGCGTTTGTGAATGATCCAACCCAGATCGCTCGAAACGACAACCTCATCTCGATAAGCTCGGCGCTGGAGGTGGATTTAACCGGACAAGTCTGTTCCGATTCGATGGGTCACCATTTCTACAGCGGCATAGGTGATCAGGTTGACTTTTTAAGAGGAAGCGCCATGTCGAAGGGGGGCTTCTCAATCATTGCTCTGCCGTCGACGGCTCAGGACGGCAAAGTGTCAAGAATCGTTCCTCATTTGAGTGAGGGGGCAGGGGTTGCCACGACGCGGGCGGACGTCAATTTTATCGTGACGGAATACGGAATTGCTGAACTTCAGGGAAAAGGGATCTATCAGAGAGTCATGGAACTTGCTCAGATCGCTCATCCTAAATTCAGGGCCCAGATTATCGATGCTGCCAAAGCGCGTCGATATATTTTCGCAGATCAACTGCCTCCATCTCAAGAAGACCTTTTATTCCTTGAAAATTATAAAAGCACGCTGGGTCTACCGAACGGAAAAGCGGTGGACTTTAGACCCCTTCTCCCTTCGGATGAGTTTGCTTACCGAAATTTTTTTTACTCCCTTCAGGAAAAAACCATTTATTTTCGCTTTTTTTATAAAATGAAACTGTTTTCCCATGAGGTGGTTCAAAAGCAATGGGCCAGCGTGGATTATCGAAAAAACATGTCCATTATCGGGCTGGTCCAGAGGGGAGGACACCAGGAAATAGTAGCGATTGGGACCTATGCCCAAGACACTGAGGACAAGGCCGAGGTGGCTTTCGTGGTGAGAGAGGATTTTCAGAATTTCGGAATAGCCTCGTACCTGTTGAAAACCCTCGAGGCTATTGCTCAAGAGAACGGTTACAGGTTTTTTTCGGCATCCGTGCTCAGAGAAAATCTTTCAATGATCAAGGTATTCAAGAAACGCTACCCCAATGCCGAAGTAACAACCAGCGGTGGCGGCGAACTATCCCTTCTCATGGCATTTTCTGAAGCTGTAGAGAACGGAGAGGCAGATAGGTCCGGTGCCTGAAGGGGGTCATTTCCGGCATTCTGAGCATTTGTTTATATATAATGATGCCGAATAGCCTATAAAATAGATTTATTTCGCTTGAAAATATCACGAAATTTCTGCTAATTATATATAATTAGCACAAAAGTGCATTGTCACCATGGAATGATTTCCGCTGTTGCAATCC
>JASFIA010000130.1:0-6563 GCA_050122915.1 Desulfobacterales bacterium
CATGGTCGACCGCCCTGATGTCCGATCTCTGGAGCCACGGTCGGCTCCGGATGTCGGCGACGAGGATCTATAGGGTTTCGTCCGGGAAGCGAAGAGGGGAGAACCGTTTGCCCCTCTCAGCGGTTAGGCATCGTCTCCGGCACTTCTGAAAGGCGTCTCTGCTGAAAGGCCAGTCGATGTCGTCAAAATGAAACACGGCGTTTTCACCCGATTTTTGGACCGACCCATTCGTTCATGGAAAAGTTCCGAGAGGGACCAATAGGCCTCGAACCAGTCCCGGTCATGAACGTCGTCAAACCGCCGCCGGCAGTATTCCCTCAGTACCGTTATCTGAATGTCCATATCGGCTATGACGAGAAAAAGGCTTTGAACGGATGGGTCCTCTTCCATGTCTCCAGGGGGTTTCCGGCTCAACTGATAGAGCCGATGGGAACCGCTCCTGCGATCGACCCGCTGGGCGATGGCCTCCCGGAAAAAGCCGAGGGGATCGACGGCGTGGACGGAGTCCGCTTCAAGCTGCGTCAACTCTTCCAGGATACCCGCAGCCCCGGAGGGGTCGAATTGCCTCCACGGGGACGCACCGCGCCCCGTTTCCCCCTCAGCCGCAACCGCCATCTTCCCCCAAACCGCTTCAACGGATATGTCGTGATCGTCGTTACCCACAGGGAATTCCTTGAGGATACCCTTTCAGGGTTAACCGGTATGGCCGTGACACTGACCGATGCCCATACAGCTCCTGGCTACCTGGCTTCGGCCGGTGAAAGCACTCCGGCGGCGGCCACGGAAACCGTAGCCGACACCGATTCCAGAAGGCCAGGGAAAGCTTTCTGATAGCCGCCCTTTTGCAGCTCGGCGGAAACGCCCTCCCGATACCTTTGGCGGCACTCAGGCAGCAACTGCTTCAACCGTTGCCCCAAAAGATGGAGGTCCGCTTCGGACGGTGGTTCGAAACTCCCAGCGATTTCAATGGCTTTTCTAAGTGTCAATTCCAACTCGAAATCGTCCGCATCCCCCAGAGACCTGTCGACGGCATCGATATGTCTCACCGCTTTGCATATGGCGTCGGGAATGTTGAACCGCTCGAGGACCATGGCCCGGATCTCACGGCGCCCCGTCCCAATAATGTCCCGTTCGGCCGTCAGACGCCCGTTGAAATCCATTGGACCGCTGTCCGCAATGCGACGGTACGCGTCCTCGAAATACACAGCCAGAACCAGCTCCCCCAAATTATGGAGAATGGCCGCCGTGTACAAATCACCGGAATGGCGGTAATCGATCATATCGCCCAGTGCTTTGGCAATCAATCCCGTGAGTTGGGAATGGGCATGAAACGTATCGAAATCGAAATAACCCAATTCCAAATGCCGGGTGAAATGCTCGATCAGAAACGAAGTGATCAGATTCTGGCGCATGGCATTGTAGCCCAGTAGTTTGACGGCATGGCCGATGGACCTCACATCCATTCCGCAGTAGGCGGAATTGGCCAGGTTCAGAAACCGGGCGGTGATGTCCGGTGATAGCCGCTCGGTGATCTGATCATAGGTGCTGTTTGGGTCATTCAGCACTTCCATGATCTCGAAAACGGCGATATCCACAAGGGGAAGCCGATCCACTCTATCCCGTATGGTATCCGTTTTGACATTGGGCGACATGATGTAGCTTCCAGGAAATGAGTCGGCATCAGAACCGGTAGCCACGCCTAAAGCGATGACAATTTTAAAACATATCATCATACCTGTGGGGTTGCAATCGCTTGACCATGGGGGACAAGAGGCCTGCCTCTCCAGGTGCCTTGGGTCGGGGCCTCATTCCTTCCGCCGAGCGGGTCCACGGGCCGGTGCCGGCGTCCGGTTCGGAAAACGGCAGGCGTTTGTGCATATCCCTTGAAATGTGGGTGGCTTTATACTATCGGCTGTAACCTGGTCCGTCGCCGGGAGCACAGCCATCCGCAACCCAGTTACCGGTCCCTGAAAACGACGACGCCCCAAACAAGACGAAACTATGATCGCAATCGAAAATATCACCAAAAGCTACGGCTCCAATATCCTGTTGGACCAGGTTCAGTTGAGAATCAACCCCAAAGAACGGGTCGGCCTGGTTGGCCGCAATGGTCACGGAAAAACCACACTGATTCGAATGATCGCCGGTGAAGAGCCCGTGGACGACGGTGTCATCAGCATCCCTAAAAACTATCGGATCGGCTATGTACGGCAGCATCTGGATTTCAAACGGGCCACCGTGATCGAGGAGGGCCTGAGCGGTCTACCTCCCCAGGAGGCCGATCACCGCTGGAAGGTGGAAAAAGTGCTCCTGGGGCTGGGGTTTGCCGAGAGGGATTTTGATCGGCCTCCCGGCTCTTTTTCAGGGGGCTATCAGGTCCGTCTCAATCTGGCGAAGATTCTGGTGTCGGACCCGGACCTTCTCCTACTCGACGAGCCTACGAATTACCTGGACATCACCTCGATCCGCTGGATCATCGGTTTTCTCAACGCCTGGCCCCGGGAAGTCATATTGATCACCCACGATCGCAGCTTCATGGATCAAACGGTCACCCATATCGCCGGAATCCATCGGCGAAAAATCCGCAAGGTCGAAGGAGACACCGCCAAATATTACAGTCAGATCGCCCAGGATGAAGAGATCTACGAGAAGACGCGCCTAAACGATGAACGCCGTCGAAAGGAGGTCGAACTCTTCATTTCCCGCTTCCGTGCCAAGGCCCGACTGGCCAACCTGGTTCAATCCAGGATAAAGACCCTCGAAAAAATGGGAAAAAAGGAAAAGCTCGACGCCATTCGAACCCTTGATTTTTCCTTTCGCTCCCTCCCCTTCAAGGGAAGGCACCTTCTGATCGTCCGGGAACTGGCATTCGGGTATCCTGACGGGCGTCCGCTCTTCTCGGACCTGGGGTTTTCCGTCGAACCGGGGGACCGGATTTGCATCATTGGGAAAAATGGTCAGGGCAAAACCACCCTGATGAGGGTATTGGCAGAGCAACTGGATGCCCAATCGGGAGTGATCCAATTCAATCCCAATGCCACAGTCGGCTATTTTGAACAAACCAATATCCAAAGCCTTCATCCTGACCGTTCGGTTGAGGATGAAATTCTCCTGGCCGCACCCGATATGGACCGCCAAAATGCCCGAAACATTTGCGGGGCCATGATGTTTCGAGGAGACGATGCCCTGAAAAAGGTCTCCGTCCTATCCGGAGGAGAGAAAAGCCGGGTGATGCTGGGAAAGCTCTTGGCGACACCCCTGAATTTGCTGCTGTTGGACGAGCCGACCAACCACCTGGACATGGATGCCTGCGACGCGCTTCTGGCGGCCTTGGAGGATTTCGCCGGCGCCGTCGTCATGGTCACCCACAACGAACTCTTTCTCCACGCCATTGCCAACCGGCTGGTGGTCTTTCAGGACGGGGGGGCCACGGTTTTTGACGGGAGCTACCAGCGATTCTTGGAAACCCACGGCTGGGAGGGCGAAGACACCCGCCCCCCCATGAAACCCGTTGCGGAAGAAAAGATGAGCAAAAAGGCGCTTCGCCGGCATCGTTCAGAGATCATCGCCCGGCGGGGACGGGAACTCAACCCCCTTGCCGCTCAAATAGAAGAGGTCGAATCCATTATCGATGCCAGGGAAACCGAGCTGGCATCCCTTCAACGGCAGATGCAGACGGCCTCGGAATGCCAGAACGCCGCCAAGATCGCCGTTCTCGGAAGGGATATCTGCGACTGTGAAGAGGAAATCGAACGACGTTTCGACGAGTTGGAGCGCCTGACTGACATCCTGAAAGCCAAGGAAGCGACATTTGACAGGCGCCTTGCCGATCTTGAGGCCCAGGGATGACCTGACCCCATGGACCGCAACGGCTATCTCAAAATAGGATGAAGATGGAGGCGGATCGATCGAACCGATACAAACCATCGTGGTTTTTCAGGAAAACGGCAGCGGCGCCAGCAAGATCGCCGGCATCGACCGGTACGGCAACGGCAGATTCCGGATGGTTTCCATCGACATCAGGGCAGAGCTTCCGCCGCTGATCGATGAGTCGGCCCCGTATCTGCCGAGAACCATCCAGGGCGACCTGGCCCTGGATTACCTTCGTCATCCGGATCTCTCGGCCGACCTCGCCATCCGATGCGCCGATCTGGGCATTCCCGTGGTCGCCCCGGGGAAAACATGGCCCGGAGCCATCACCCCTCCCACCTGATGCGGGCTTTCCAGGCAGGTCTGCCTGGGGGCTTTCGGTCGGCGATTCGGCGCCCCCGAATTTTCGGTGGCCACCCGCCATGGCCGCATCCTTGCCGTCGAAGTGATCCGGGGGGCCCCCTGCGGCGCGAGTTGGGAGGCGGCCCACCGCATTGTCGGATCGGCGGTGGAGGAAGCGGTGGTCAGAATCGGTCTGGAGACCCAGTTTTTCTGCAAGGCTGATCCGGCCGGCTGGGACCCTCTCTACGGGAAAAGCCCCGTCCACTTCGCGGGGCACATCCACACCTCCGCCCTGAAGCGAAGCCTGGAAAAAGGGCGACGCCCATCAGGACGCCCGACCCCTGAATAGATTCCAGACGCCAAAGGCGATCACAGCGCTGATGATCCCCTGGGCCGTGTTGGGAAGCAGCTCTGCCAGTGCCGCCGCCCGGTCCGTGACCCCGAAAAAGGGGATCCGAACCGCAAGGGCCGGATAGACGACGGCCTCGAACACGTAATAGCCGATGACCAGCACACATATGCCCACCAGGAGAGCGACCACGGCGCGACCCCTTCCCCCGCCGGACAGCCGGCGCGAGGAGATCGCACCGACCAATGCGCCTTCGATGCCTTTGACCACGGCCGTGGCCAGGATGAATTGGGGAAACCCGACGGCATCGGCCATGGCAGGGCCGACAGCCCCGACCACAAGGCCCGCGACAGGACCGTATAGAAGCGCCGCGATCATCACGAACGTGTCGCCCAGGTTGAAATACCCGCCCGTGGCGGGTATGGGAATGCGTATGACCAGCGTACCGACAAACGCCAAGGTGGCAAAGGCCGCGATAACGCCTAGTTGAACGAGTTGCCTCACCTGATTCGATTGGGTCATCCTGCAAGCCTCCAGTCAGGCCGTGCACCGTTGGGGACTGCAGACCACCGGCTACCTGGCAGTCATCTTTTTTGCTCCGACGGTGGTTCTCCCGGTTCCGGCAATGCGGCAATTTCGGCCGCCCAAAGGGGAATGAACCGGAGAGCTGAGCAAATACACGTGGCGGTCAGATACACCATATCACTGATCACCCCAGCCGGATTGCGGCTCTCAGACCCGCGACGGGTGGCATCCTCTCCACGGCGCGGGCGAGAACCCCGGGCCCCCCACCCCTCTTCTCTGGCCACTTCGAGTGCGGAGGGTATAACAGAAAATGCAATGTGATTGAACACCCTCATAACGATCAGTAGGTATTTTTCAAACCGATGAACCCCGCGGGTCTTCTGCAGCAGACCGGCCTCGAACCGTGAAAACGGCAGGCTGAGAACCAGGCTCAGGGCAAGAGGAACCACGCTCAGCATGTTGACGGCCAGAGCGAGATAGTGGGGGCCGAAGTCGGCCGAACCTCCTGGATAGGCCAGTCCCGTCAAGGTGAGGACATAGGACGTCGAGGCCCCCACAAAAATCAGAGGCAGGACCACAAGTGAGACCGCCGAGCAGATTCCCGCAAGAAAAGGCCCCCCCCAGCAGAAAAAAATCAACAGGTGAAGAGCGATCCCGTAGAGGAGCCGTTCGGGAGGAAGCCCCTGGACGATCGGTTCGATCCCGTGATACCGGGGAAGTCCGATAAATGCCGGTATCCCTGCCACAAAGAGAATACCCCACTTGAATTTCCACGCCATGTCACTCGCCCTCGATCCGCCGAAGCCGCAGCCGGAAGGCGACCCTGTCCGGGGACGCCCCACCAAGGGCCGTCTTCATCACAAGAACCTGAGATGCCGCCAGCGTCGACCACCAAGGCTTGTGGGAGATGAGCACGACAGGCACTCCTGCCTTGTGGGCTTCGGCCGTTACCGCGCCTACCAGACCAATGGCCGCCGACCGATTGAGGCCCCAGTCCGGCTCGTCAAGAATGATGGCTCCAGGGGTGGAAGAGAGTCGAGCCGCCGATAGCAGGAGCTTCAGGGTGATCAACTCCGGACGAGGCTTTCCGTCGACTCCCGCTGTCATTTCGGGCGCCGGTAGCGCGGTGTCCCTCACCTCCTGAGGCAGACGCTGCCGGATGGCCTGATAGATATCCAACAGCCGACGGCGGTTGACAGCCCCCGCCGAGCGGCCAAGGGCCTCCGGCAGTCGCATCAGGGTCTGACTCAACACGTCCTGAAACATTAGCCTGGCCCGGGCTGTCGCACCCTCCGGACCGATGGAAATGCTGCCGGTAAAACCAAGGGCACCGGCCAACAATCTCGCGATCAGGCTCTTTCCCTCCCCGTTTCCTCCGGAAAGCAGGCACGGGGAGGACACCGTCAGGATTGCGTCGTCCACAGCCGCCTGCCTGGCGTTTCCAAACAAGCCCTCCAGGGGCGTTGCCAAAGGAAAC
>JASFIA010000131.1:0-6535 GCA_050122915.1 Desulfobacterales bacterium
ATCGGCCTTCTTATCCAGCGGTTTCGTCCTGTCGGCCCCGGCCTTGGCGTCGTCACGGCACACGGTTTCCTTAAATCCCTATTCTCGGTTTGACACCGGTTCTCGGGGCGGCGGCGATGATGCCCCCCTTTATATGAGCTAATTTTCCGGTGGTTCAGGGCAGTCCCTCCACCTGGGGTAGCCGCACCTGATGATCTCATCCACCCAGGGATTGTCGCGGTAGCCTTCGTGGGCGGACCCCGGCCATTCGAAGAGGCCGAACCAGGTTCTGCCATTGGACACGATCACGTCCACGGCCGAGATTCCAGTAATGTCGCCAAAACCGCTGTACCCGAAGGTGTAAGAGAGGATATCGTTGGGATCCGAAAAAACCGCCACCGGCAGGGGGTGCCCCCCCTTGGGATTTAGGATGCCGCCATTTTTCGGGTAACGGCTGTTCTTTACCAAATCGCGAAAACTCGATTCGTTGGCCAGTGAAAGGACTGGGATCTGGTTGCCCCCCAAATAAATCTGCTCCGTACGGTTGAAAAAATTCTCTATCGCCTCAACCAACTTTTCTTTTTCGACACCGTTCCTTTCTTTTTCCGATGTCGAATTCGACTCCAAAATCTCGTCAATCAGATCACCCCTCCCGATCGACTCGGTGTACATTGCGACAAGGGTGTCGAAGAGCACCTTGCACCCCAGGCTTTCCGCTACGATGAATACGGGTGTCGTCTCCTCTCGGGCCCGCTTGATGATGGGATCCCAGGATGCCGAATCCGCTGAACGAACCCCGGCGGCATAGACAATGGCCATGGCCACTTGCTTCTGTATGATCTTTTGGTTTTCACCCAGATAAATAAAAACGTCCGAAAGGCAGTTGTTCATCAGCTTGTCTTTGAACCGGGCATTCAGGCTGGCGCGTTTGTAAGGGTAGGCCGGTGCGTCCTGACATTTCTTCCCGTCGGCGGATTTGCGATCCGTGATGTCGTAGCAAAGCCGCTTCTTCAGCGGCTCCGTTGATGGAGACCACAGGATGGCGTGCACCCAGAGCGTTTTTCCGTCTTTTTCGAATTTATGGGAATAAATCGCCGTATGCTCTATTTCTTCGAGGCCCTTCGGCATTTCCTCCCGTCCTGGCAAAATATCTCCCGGAGTGAAGCGGGCAGATAGCACCAATTCATTTTTTTTTACCTCGGCCAAATCCAGTTCTGCGTCGATGAATCCCGTTCTTTCCCCTAAGCGGTTGAAGGACTTCTGCACCCATTGACGGCCGTGGGTGCACATGCCGTGGATCATCAGCACGTCTACTTCCGTCACCTCATCCCGGGCCAGAACCTCCTCGATACCGTATATCCGGGCTTCATTTGAGCGAACAATCGGCCCCGTGTACGTGACACACCCCGCCGCCGCGAAACCCACCACCCATGCCAACAGCATTGCCCTGATCATTGTTGCCCCCCTTCTATGATCGATTATTCATTCAATGCACAGCGATAGCGCCAAGTGGGCCACCATGTCTTCTCTGGTAACAAGCCGTTGAGCCCGGATCGGATTGGACCCAATGATATCCGGCCAATAGGGACCGCTATCGTTAGGCCGTTTATCGTTTCAGGGTATGGACTCGATCGAGCGATGTCGTCGAAGTCTTCGATTGCGTGTAAAGCTGGAAACCGGATGGTAGCGCAGCGGCGGTGTTTCCCGAGGGCGAACTGGAATAAGGGCATGTCGGATTGAACATGTTCACCATAGACTAGTTCAGGTAGGTGTTCAACACCATCTATCCTAACAAAGGATGGACATTTTCCCTGTTCAATAGGTAAACATCTATGGCAGTTGGTTTACAGGCCCGGGCATCGACATCTTGAATATCGCGGTCGAATGCGGGAACGGAGAACGATAAAATAGCCATAACCTTTCCGAATCGATGCGCTACGACGGTCGAGATAGCATGGGCAATAGAAAGATAATCGCTACGGAATGATGCAATGAGTCTGTTCAAGTCGGCATTACTCAACGTGTTTGCAAAGAGCGGTGTGTCTTTCGACGGCAGGGGGAAGAAAGGGGACGTCCATTGATATATAAGTTGCAAGTATTGACCTTCTGTGATACGGCACTGGTATGCCTCGCAAAGCCCGTATTGACGCCCCCGGCGCCGTGCATCATGTGATTGTCCGTGGTATCGAGCGCCGAAAGATTTTTCATGACCAACAGGACCGTGATAATTGGCTTGCGCGTCTGGGATCGATCCTGGAAGACACGGGCACACCCTGTTTTGCCTGGGCGTTGATGTCCAATCACGTGCATCTTCTGCTCCGCACGGGGTTGGTGCCGCTTGCCACCGTTATGCGGCGCTTGCTGACCGGATATGCCGTCAGCTTCAACCGGCGCTACGGCCGCCACGGGCAACTGTTTCAAAACCGCTATAAATCCATTCTTTGTCAGGAAGACCCATACCTTAAGGAACTGGTGCGTTACGTTCACCTAAACCCTCTGCGCGTCGGACTCGTCAAGGATCTTCGCGAACTGGATCATTATGCTTATTGCGGGCACAGCGCCCTTATGGGACATGCAGACCGCCCCTGGCAGGCCACGATGTATGTTCTGAAGTTGTACGCAACAAGAATACGTGCGGCTCGGAAACGTTACCGGGAATTTGTCAAAAACGGCATCGCTTCAGGCCGTCGTCCTGAGTTGGTTGGTGGCGGGTTGATCCGCAGTATAGGGGGATGGCAGGCGATCAAGGCGACCCGCCGCAAGGGACTTCGCATCAAGGGGGATGAGCGCATTTTGGGCGACAGTGATTTTGTTGACCAGGTCTTAAAGGCGGGGCAGGATGAACTTGAACGCAAGAGCGCATATCAGCGCCAGGGCTATGATTTCAACTGGCTTGTTGGCCATGTGGCAGCGATTATGGACATGACGCCGGAGGCGGTCATGAAGCCCGGCCGCTATCCCAAGACGGTCAGGGCACGCAGCATTCTCTTATACTGGGCGCACCGCGAATTAGGCATGAGCACCGTTGATCTTGCAAGGCGATTGAAGCTTTCCCAACCCTCGGTCAGCCAATCCATCAAACGCGGTGAAGGGTTGATCATCAGCGGTAGTTATAATTTGCTATAAATCGTTACTTATATGTCGATGGACGTCCCTTAGACTTCCCGGCGAATACCAAACCGCTGCTGGCATGGACGAGCGTTCTATCGATACCACGGTCAACTTCGCTGATGCCGCCAACGGCGATCTGCACCTCACAGGAGCCTCGGACGGCGACCCCGATCTGGCAGGCACACCCCTGACCGATGTGACGGACGACATCGACGGAGACATTCGTTCGACCGTCGCGCCTACAAAATGGCCGATGAAGCGGCCACCGTGCTGGCTGCTCCATGAGCGACGGCATTGCGAACATGGCTGAGGCCGACGAGATGGGAGATGGTTACCAGACTATATAAAAGATATTCTATATCTCCTCTGTCACACCGATATTCTTTGGAAAACAGAATCAAAAAGGTAGAAAAGTATTTTCCTTTTATACGCTTCGAGTTCAGAGAGAGGCCTAAGAATTTCATCGAGCTCTATTTTCATGAGAGATCCTAAGAAGAGAAAGGCGGTGATCAATGACATACGATGAAATCATCCAATTCCACGGGCATGAATGCCCGGGGCTCGCAATGGGGTATCGAATGGCCTGCGCCGCCATGGAAAGCCTTTCATCGATCCGCGCCGCAGATGAAGAAATGGTGGCCATCGTCGAGAATGACGCCTGCGGTGTTGACGCCTTGCAGTGCGTCACCGGCTGCACCTTCGGCAAGGGCAATCTCCTGTTTCACGATTTCGGCAAGCAGGTCTATACGGTCTATGTAAGGTCGACTCGGGAGGGAGTGCGGGTTCATTTTCACGGGAAGGACATTCCGGAGGACCTGAGGGATGACCGGAATGCCCTGGCCCGCTGGATATTGACGGTGCCGGCTGCCAAAATACTTTCGGTGGAACGGGTATCCATTCCTGAGCCTGAACCGGCCAGGATAATGGACTCCATCCCCTGCGCTTTCTGTGGCGAAGACGTCATGGCGTCGCGCATCCGGCAATGGCAGGGAAATCCGACATGCATCCCGTGTTGCGAGAAAGGCCGGAGGATCGAACCGACAACGCCCGAGGGGGCCGGACCTCCCCCTTGAGTGAGGACCTTAACCCGCCAAATCCGGTGACCATATCCCCACCCATGTCCGAGTTGCGCATCGCGCAATGGCCCGTTAGGATCACATCTGGAAGTTGATGCAGAGGAGCCAACTCGCAAAGATATTGCAGCAGGCGAAATACTAAAATAAAAGACCTGACCCTGATTTATGCTGCCGGTATTGGTCATCTATTCTTCTGGCTGGATTTGCGGAAACATATTAGCCTAAGGGAATTGCTGAAAAGGCTTTCGGACGCCGCAGGCTGGAAAGGCATTATGATTGCCTGGGTGGCGGGCGCCATAACTTGTGATGATCACGACTACGGTTTTCAAATCAGGCAGCGGTTGCCATTTTTTCGCTTAATACCTCATAAGATGTTTTGCCATTCTTCGAGGAGTGCGGTCTCCACAGATTATAAGACTCTTCCCAGACAGCAAGCTTTTTTCTTAAATCGACATCACCTGTTTAGGATAATAGCTGGTAAAACTCCTGCTGATCCGTGCTATGAGATCGTTCCACCTTGCTGATTAAATGGGGGCTGGGGCTAATCACCCCCGGCTACCCGATTGGGCGATCAATAGACACAGGCATCCAAGATGGAAAGTACTTCTGATAACAATGCATCTATTCCACGTTCAATCCGTTTTGCGCGGCGAGAACGAAAATCAACCGACTTCACTTGCTCGACCATTATAAATCCTGTCAGTTTACTGCTTTCTGGGATTGGAACATGAAATGGATAATCCCGTTTTGTGTTTGTAACAGGGCAGACTATGGCCATACCGGTGCTTCGATTGAATAGGTCTTTGCTGACTACAAATGCTGGCCGCCGCCCTTTCTGCTCATGGCCCGATTGTGGATCAAATGTGATAGCAATTATGTCCCCTTGCCTGGGGATATAGGCGGCCATCTACCAAATCTCCTTGCCTACCGGTTCTCCCCAATCGACCTCACCGGGTTCATAATTTTCGGGAATTCGTGAAACCAAGTCTTTAAGGTTATGGTGTCCTCGAATTCTTTTTGTGGGCTTGACAATCATAATACCGTCTTTGACGCTGACATCAACTTCATCGCCGACACCAAGTTTTGCATCCTCAAGCAAATGCTTTGCAAGTCTGATCCCGTGGCTGTTTCCCCATTTTTGTATCTTTGTGAGCATATAGTCACCTCCTGCCTGATGTATATCCGAAGTATATACATTGCGTTGGAAGTAGTCAAGAACCGATTTTGTAGGCAGCGCCAGGCTTCGGCGGTCACGGTTTTTTGCGATCCGCGGAAAGCTTTTGTTCGATCTATCATTGATAAATTCTTATCAAGCCATTCATTTGACTTCCATCGTTTCAATACAGCCTCAACCAATCCATTTTTATATAAATAGCTGAAAGGCGAGAGACTGGATTAGTGCCAGGCATCCGAGAGGAGAAGAGATCTATGATCTGAATTGGCAGGGCTGCGCCCACAACAAATTATACAGAGCATATGCCCAGATATGGGCATCATCTTTCTTTTCTGTGCATTAAAACGTGGGTGGTGCCGAAGACCGCACTTGAACCTCCATATTTTTAAAATAATAGTAAATTGAGCTATATATATAACAATCCCCTAAAATAGTGCTATTGCTAAGTAGAGACTTCTTGGGCAAGATGCTGATCAATGAGGGCTCTACCCCATGCGCAAAAGTCGATTCGCTGAAAGCCAGATTGTCCGCATCTTGAAAGAGGTGGAAGGCGGCAGGACCGCCACCGAGGTTTGCCGCGAGTATGGCGTCAGCAGCGCCACCTACTGCAAATGGAAGTCGAAGTACGGTGGCATGGACACCTCTGACATCAGCCGGTTGACGGAGCTTGAAGAGGAGAATCGGCGACTAAAGCAGATGTACGCCGACGCATGCCCTTAGAACAAAGCGCTCAAGGATGTCATCGCAAAAAAGCTCTGAAGCCGGCGGAACGGCACGATCTGGTTGATTTCATGCGGCAGGCGCATGGGATGAGCAATCCCAGAGCCTGCCTGAACGTGAGTCTGAGTGGAACGGTTTACAGCTGCCATGCCAAGCCGCGTGATGACCAACCGATCATCAAGCTGTTGCTTTCGCTGGCCGAACGCTGTCCTCGCTATGGATTTGGCCAATTGTTCCAGCTGATCCGCAGACGAGGGCATTCATTGAACCACAAACGGGTTTGCCGAATCTACTGTGCGCTTAAGCTCAACCTTCGCAGAAAAGGCAAGAAGCGACTGCCGACAAGAACTCCCCAGCCCCTGGCGATCCACGACCAGTTTGAGATCGTGGCGACGGATCGCACAGACCGTCTGGGATCGCCCGAAGTAGGTTAGTTGGACTTGCCCGGCGGCGCGGGCCGGGGCGGTGGCGGCGG
>JASFIA010000132.1:0-6533 GCA_050122915.1 Desulfobacterales bacterium
CGCTATCCAGTCAAGGACTACGTCGTCGAGGTCGGCTGCGGCAACCCGCGCCGTCACTTCCGCGTCCAGGACCAGCGCCTGGCCGGCCATGGGGTGATTGAAGTCGACGGTGAACCGGTCTTTTCCGATGTCGATGATCCGTCCCCTTTCGCTTCCGTAAGGAATATCGGCTCCCATTTCCGGCTTCAGGTCCAGCAGCACGACGTCCTCCCGGACAGAGATCGTGGTGGTTCCGATGTTGTCCTGGTATCGGCCACCGTCCACAGCGACGGCATCGAGGGTGACCTGCCCGTTTTCCACCGACACCACCCGATGGGGGAAGTGAGGCACCAAACGGACCTCTTCACCGGTCGCGGGGGGCCTGTTGAAGCGTTCCTGGAACACCTCCGACGGCATGTCCACCCGCTTCGGGACAGAGAATTCTCTTGGAAATGTTCGGCGTTTTTCCTTATTGACAAAACCGAAGGCCTCATCCGGTGTCAATGTCACGCGCCGCCGCTGGCCGACGACCATGCCGATGAGGGTCTGGTGAATGCCGGGAATATGCTCCGATTTGCCAACCACAACTTCTTCGGTCATCAGGGGGTCGGGTGCGTAGAAAAACACGCTTTTTTCCCTGTCCATGGCCTCGGACCGGTTGGATGCGACCAACTGCCCGTTTTCCGTTGAGAGGACATAGAGGAGCGCCACCACGTCTCCCTTGGCGATGAGCCCCCGGGATGGGTCGGCACTGCTGCCGTCCACCGGGGACACAGACGCGCATCCCGACCAAAAGAAAACGAATGCCAGGAAAACCACACAATAGACGAAGGGTGCCATCGTAATGCGATTGTTCGAAGTAACCATCATTTCCGTATACCTGTGTTCTCGCCCCATGGGTCATCGCCGCCCGGTGCCGAAGGAGGCCGTCTCGTTTCGGGCCCTCTCAAAAAAGATACGATCGCCCCGAGGACCGCTACCCCCACGGTAGCGCCCAGGGCGCAGCGGAACGCCGTCATGAATGCCTGTTCGAATTGGGGGCGGTAGACCGAAAAGACCTCTCCGCCGCTGGCCTTAAAGAAGATATGGTTGAACACCAGACCGCCCATTGCCACGCCGCCCACCATCCCGATATTTCTGGCCGTGGCGATGGTGGCGGCGGCGACCCCCCTGAAACGCTGTGAAATGGAGCCCATGGTCACCGAATTGTTGGGGGGCGTAAAGAGTGCGGTACCCACTCCCGCCAGGGCCAATCGCCAGGCGATCGTCACCGGCCGCGCCGTTGCCGTCAACTCCGACAGAAGGTACAGCGAGAGGGCCAGCAATATCATCCCCAGAGTGCAGATACCCCGGGAAGACCCGATACGGTCGAATCCCCATCCGCTTGTCGGAGCGACAAAAAACAGAGCCACAAAAGGCACTGTCATCATAGAGCCGGCGCCTGCCACCGTATAGCCCGCCGGATGCATCAGGTAAAAAGGCATAAGAAACATCATGGAGAAGAGACAGACGAACAGGAGCATTGCTGCAATTGCAGGCAGCAGAAATAGCCGCACCTTGAGCAAAGCGGGTTCGAATACGGGATTGTCCACCCGGAGACACCGGAGAACAAGAAGAACAATGAATCCCGTTGCCAGCCCTGAAACGCAGAGGGTTATGGGATCCGAGAGGCCCCACTGCTGCCCTTTGGTAACGGCAAGGATCAAGAAACAGAGCCCCCCTGCAAGGGCGGCGCCGCCAATCAGATCGAAGGATTCCCGGCGACGGCGATCTCCGGGACCGCCTTTGAGCCATTTCTGGGCCAAGGCTGCGCTGACAAGGCCGATGGGAAGATTGAGCAGAAAAATCCCCCGCCAGTCGGCATAGTGAAGAATTACCCCACCCATGGCGGGGCCGGTGGTCAAACCGGCGGCCACGACGGTGCCGAGAGCTCCCAGAGCCCTACCCCTCTCGTTTTCAGGAAAAGTGTCGACCACCAGCGCCGGAGAACAAGCCATCAGCATGGCCGCTCCCGCCCCCTGAATGGCCCTGGCCGACACCAACCAGCCGATGCCCGGCGCCAATGCACAGAGCAGGGACCCAAAGGTGAACAGCAGGAATCCCCGAAAGTAGACCCAGCGACGGCCGCGGATATCGCTCAGCCTGCCGAAACTCAACAACAAACTCGACACCGAGAGCAGGTAGACCATCATGACCCACTTCACCGTCGCCATCGTCACCCCGTAGTCCTCCATGAGGATTGGCAGAGCGATATTAACGATACTGCCGTCGAGGGTGGACATGAAGACGGCGACGGCAACGAGGCCGAAAACCGTCCATTTGCCCGGCGGGCTTCCGGTACTCATGAAGGCCTACCCGTCACCATGCGTTGGGATCTCCTGTGTTTGTCATCCTTTTGGAAAGCTACCAGAAGCCGACGGTCCGATCAAGGCAGGACGTTGACGTCCGAAAACGGGTGTGAAATAGTAGGTTTCCTATGGAAACCACCCATCATCTTATCCACTTCAGGGATGCCAGACAACTGGCGCCCGTTGCTGATGACTCCGTCGATCTGGTGCTGACATCGCCCCCCTACCCCATGGTCCGAATGTGGGACGATCTCTTCGCCCGCCAGGACCCGGACATTCTCGCCGACATCGAGGCCCTGAGAGGACAAGAGGCATTTGAAGGGATGCACCGGATCCTCGATGCCGTCTGGCATGAATGTATTCGCGTCCTCAAGCCCGGCGCCCTGGCATGCATCAATGTCGGTGATGCCGTTCGGACCCTGGACAACCGATTCGGCCTCTACCCGAATCATGCCCGCATTCTGACGGCCCTTACCAGCGCCGGTTTGACGGCTCTTCCCCTTATTTTGTGGAGAAAGCAGACAAATGCTCCCAACAAATTTATGGGGTCGGGCATGCTGCCGGCTGGCGCTTACGTGACCCTGGAGCACGAATATATTCTGATTTTTCGAAAAGGTCCCAAACGGGCCTTCCCCACAGATCAGGAACGGGAGATTCGGCGGCAGAGTGCCCTATTCTGGGAGGAGCGCAACCTGTGGTTCTCTGACATCTGGACGGATCTCAAGGGCACCGGTCAGGAGTTGGCGTCGACCACGACAAGAAAACGCTCCGGCGCCTTTCCCTTTGAACTGGCTTATCGGCTTATCCAAATGTTTTCGGTCAAAGGTGACACCGTCATGGACCCGTTTGCCGGCACCGGAACCACCCTCTTCGCAGCGATGTCATCCGGCCGGCACAGCATCGGTTTCGAAGTAGAGCCGGGGTTGCACGCATCCATCGTCAGCGGCATCGGACGAACCAAAACAACAGCGAATCAGCGGATCGCCCAGCGCCTGGCCGACCACATGGCTTTCGTGGAAGCCCGTTTCCTGAACCGGTCTGACGCCGCCTACTTTAACCACCATTATGGATTCCCTGTCGTCACCGGGCAGGAAACCGATCTTCTTTTCAATCCCGTCCGCCGCATCCGGAAAAACGGCGGGACTTCCTTCGAAGTGGAATACCTATCCGAACCGATCCTCAACCCGGAACGCTACGAGCAGCCGTCCCTCTTCGATAACATCCGCTAATCGCCGGAGCGAGCCACATCGGGGGCCCCGACGGCTCAATCTCTCTCAATGTCGCGGCAACGACAGGGCTTTTAAAGCATCCAAGAATCCCTCAATGTCTTCGGGCTCCGTGTCGAAGGAGGTCATCCATCGAACCTCGCCGGTATTCTCGTCCCAGACATAGAAGGGATAGCGAACCTGCAGGTCAGGGATCCACCCTGCGGGAAGTGTGGCGAAGACCGCATTGGTTTCTACAGGGCGGGTGACGACGACCTGCGGAATCCCTCCGGTGCCCTCGGCCAGAAGTCTCGCCATTCGATTGGCGTGTCGAGCCAGTTCCAGCCAGAGATCCTCGGCGAGGAGCGCGCTGAACTGGGCGGCGACAAACCGCATCTTCGAGAGCAACTGAAGTTCCTGCTTTCGGATGAAGGAAAAGCCTTCTGCCAGGCGGGCATCGAAGAAAATCACCGCCTCACCCAGCATGAGCCCGTTTTTGGTGCCGCCAAAGCTGAGAATGTCGACGCCGGCATCCCGGGTGACCGTTCGGGGATCCTCATTTAGAGCGGCGCAGGCGTTGGCGATTCTCGCGCCATCCATATGCAGCAGAAGCCCATGCCCATGAGCGACCTCGGCGATCTCCTGAACTTCTTGGGGCGTGTATACGGTCCCGAGCTCCGTGCTTTGGGTAATGGACACCACCCTCGGCTGAGCATGGTGCTCGAAACCAAACCCTTTTAGATGTCTACGGATATCTTCTCCTTTTAGCTTCCCGTGTCGGTTCGATACCGGAAGAACCTTACAGCCGGTGTGAAACTCGGGGGCACCGCATTCGTCCACATGGATGTGGGCCGACTCCGATGTGATGATCGAATGGTAGGATCGGCAGGCGGCGCGAAAGCAAAGCACATTGGCGGCCGTTCCATTACACACGAAAAACACGTCGATATCGCCGCCGAAAAGGGATTGAAACCGTTTTACCGCGTCGGCAGTGAATGGATCGTGGCCGTAGGAGGGAACGTGCCCGGTGTTGGCGGCATGAATGGCCTCGAGAACAAGAGGATGGATGCCGCTGTTATTGTCACTGGCAAACCCTTTATGGACGGTTCGGTTCTTCATGCCGTTTTCCTATGGGAAAGGGTGGATGGTGACCCCCGAGGCTATGGATACGCCTTACGGTGGCAGGGGGACGGGTACTCTCATGCCGTTGCGGTGTCGTCCGCCATGGCATGGATCGCTCGAATCCGATCCAAAACCGGCGGATGGGAATAGTTCAGCACCACGTAAAAGGGGTGCGGAACGAGATTGGACAGATTGTTGGCGGCCAGTTTTTTCAGGGCCTCCACCAGTTCTCTCCCTTTATGGGTGGTGGCGACGGCAAATCGATCCGCCTCGTACTCGTTGTGCCGGGAACGGGCCAGCATCAGAAGACCCGTGGCGGCATCCACGGGCGAATAGAGAAGCGCAAAAAACACCAGCCCCCCGTAGACCGACACCGCAGGCATTCCGAAGGCGTCGAAAAGGGGGGGATAGACGATGAGAATCTTCAGCAGAAAAAAAAGGATTCCGGTCTGGAGAATGCCCAGGATCAGAGACTCCAGGATATGCTTCTTCTTGTAATGGCCAATCTCGTGGGCGAGCACCGCAAGCAGTTCCGTCACGGAGTGCTGTTCGATCAGTGTATCAAAAAGCACGATTCGCTTCCGGTTGGCAAATCCAGTGAAAAACGCATTCGCTTTTCTGCTGCGCTTTGAGCCGTCCATGACGAAAATATTATCCAGGGGGAATTGAATCCGGCGGGCATAGGCCAGAATGGCGGATTTCAGTTCGCCGTCCTGAAGGGGTTCAAACCGGTTGAACAAGGGCATGATCCAGGTCGGAGCCACGTATTGGATCACAAGCATGAACAAAACGACGGCAAGCCAGGACAACCACCAGGCGGAAGGCCCCGCATACTCGAAAAACCACAGAATTCCAGATACCAGCGGAAGCCCGAGAAGCACCGAAAGCACCACCCCTTTCAATCGGTCCAGGACGAAGGTTTTCACAGTCATTTGGTTGAAACCGAATCGTTCCTCAATGACAAAGGTGGCATATAGAGCGAAAGGAAGTGAAATGACGCTTTTTAGAAAAAAAAGTGTGCCGATAAACAACGTTCCCGTCGCCACGGGATCCATCGTCACCCGCCCCACCCACCGGTCCAGAGCCGGAAATCCGCCGGCACCCCAGAAGACGAGAAGGCTTGCAAGCTCAACGGACTGTACGACCCACCCGAATCGGGTGTTGGCCTTCAGATACGCTTGGGATTTCCGGTACCCATCGGATGGATAAACATCCCTGAATGCCTGGGGGATACCGGGCCGGACCGAGGCCAGGTTGCAGATATCCGCCGCTGTATGGATTAGAAAATCGCCTATCAGCGCTGTAAGGATAATAATACCGATAGCGTTCATGGTGGTCGGGTCACCCGGTGGGGATTCGAAGTGGTGGGCCGGACGCTGCTCCGTCGGTCCAGGAAATGGGCAACCTACTGGTTCATCCCCCCGATGTCAAGGCGCCGGAAAGCGGGACTGGAAAGGAATACCCCCCATTGAACAGGAAAAGACGCCCTCAGGGTAATGCCGTCCGATGAGAATGGCGATGGGAAAGGACTGGAATTGGCGTCAGGGTACAGTCTGATGCCGCGAGGGGCGATTCCATCCACAGGATCGCGTCTATGGGGCGGAAGGTGTGCCGTCGAGCCTCCTTACAAAGCCCGCCGACGACCCACCAAGCGTCGCATCAGGCCATCCGTCCGATATGGGTCAGAAAATTTCCGATGGCCCGATACACCCGGTCGGCCCCCTCCCCCAGCAGTATTCCGTGTCGATCGAAGTTGAAAATCATGTAGGCCTTGTCTTCCGCACCAAGCTGCTTGAAGACCTTTCGGGTGCCTTTGGGGTTCACCACGGGGTCCCCGGCGGCCTGGATGACCAGGGAGGGGGTTTTTACGTACCGAAGT
>JASFIA010000133.1:0-6532 GCA_050122915.1 Desulfobacterales bacterium
GGTCAGGAACGGGCGGGGATCTATCATGTCGGCGGCGCCGAAGCGCCTGGCAGCGATGGTGCCGGCGCCATAGGCCATTTCGCCGTGGGTCAGGGTCGGGCCGTCTTCGACGACCAGAACCCGTTTCCCTTCTATCTGACGGGGGTCATCGGCGGTGATGGCCGAATTGGCAAGAACGATGTCTGCCGTCGGGTTGTGGCGGGTGATGGTTTGGCGAACTTGCTCCACCATTTCCGGCTCCGCGCTGTCCACCTTGTTGATCACGGCGATGTCGGCCATGAGCATGTTGGTTTCCCCGGGATGGTAGGCGGTTTCGTGGCCTGCACGGTGGGGGTCGAAAACCACGATGGCCACATCGGGTTTGAAGAAGGGGGTGTCGTTGTTTCCCCCGTCCCAGACCACAACGTCGGATTCGGTCTCCGCCTGCCTGAGAATCATTTCGTAATCCACCCCCGCATAGACGACGGAGCCCATGGCGATCACGGGTTCGTACTCCTCCCGCTCCTCGATGGTGCACTGGTGGCTGTCGAGATCCTCATAGGAAGCGAATCGCTGAACCACCTGTTGGGTGATATCGCCGTATGGCATGGGATGCCGGACGGTCACCACTTGTTTTCCAGCGGCTCTGAGAATCCGAACCACCTCCCGGCTGGTCTGGGATTTTCCGCATCCGGTCCTGACCGCGCACACGGAAACCACGGGTTTTCTGGATTCGAGCATGGTATAGGGGGCGCCAATGATCAGGAAATCCGCCCCGGCTGCGGTGACCACAGAGGCTTTGTGCATGACTTCCTGATGGGAGACATCGCTGTAGGAGAAGGCCACAAGGTCCACCCGATGCTCATGGATGAGGTCTGCCAGCCGCTGGTCCGGGAAAATGGGGATACCCGCGGGATACCGCTCCCCGGAGAGGGAAGGCGGGTAGAGGCGGCCTTCGATGTCGGGGATCTGTGTGGCGGTGAATCCCACCACGCGGTACCGATCGTTGCCGCGAAAATAGACGTTGAAATTGTGAAAGTCCCGCCCGGCGGCGCCCATGATGATGACGTTTTCTACCATGTCGATATCCGATCTCTATGGTCGGTTGGGTGTGACGGGTGGTCCCGGCAGCGGGGGTCACCGGTCCCGAATGACGGCGGCGATGCGTTCGACAGCCCAGTCCACCGTCTCGCGGTCGATGACCAGCGGGGGTGCGAAACGGATAATGTTGTCGTGGGTCTCCTTGCACAGCAGGCCCATGGCCATGAGCTTTTCACAATACTGACGGGCGCCCCCCGCCTCGGGGTGGAACTCCACTCCGATCATGAGTCCCTTGCCCCGGACCTCACGAACCGTCTCTGTTGCAACCTGACCGAGGCAATCGAGAAAATAGGCGCCGGTTTCTCTGGCATTGTCGATCATGCCCTCTTCGAGCAGCACCTTGAGGGCGGTCCGCCCTATCGCACAGGCAAGGGGATTCCCACCGAAGGTGCTGCCGTGCTCTCCAGGCTGAAGAACATCCATGACTTCACTATTGGATAGTACTGCGGATATGGGATAGAACCCACCGGACAGCGCTTTCCCCACCAAGGTGAGATCGGCTTCGATCCCGCTGTGTTCCTCAGCCAGGAGAGCTCCGGTGCGACCCAGGCCGGTCTGAATTTCGTCCAGTATCAACATGACCCCGTGACGCTTGCAGGCGGTCTTGACTCTCTGCAGGTAGTCCTCGGAAGGAATGATGACGCCCGCCTCACCCTGGATGGGTTCGACAAGAAACCCCACGGTATTGGGGGTGATGGCTGCTTCGAAGGCATCGGCATCACCGAAGGGAACGATCTTGAATCCGGGAGTGAAGGGGCCGAACCCCCGGCGGGAGCCCTCATCGGTGCTGAAGCCGACGATGGTGTTGGTTCGACAATGGAAATTATTGGCGCAAACGACGATTTCAGCCTGGCCTTCGGGGATGCCTTTGGATTGATATCCCCATTTGCGCACCGTTTTGATGACCGTTTCGACCGCCTCCGCACCACTGTTCATGGGAAGCACTTTATGGGACCGGGTGGCATCGCAGAGCTCCTTGTAGAACAACCCGAGCTGGTCGTTCCGGAAGGCACGGGAGGTGAGGGTGAGCTTTCTCGACTGGTCGACGAGGGTTTTCAGTATTCGGGGGTGGCAGTGGCCCTGGTTGACCGCCGAATAAGCGGATAGACAATCCAGATATCGGTTGCCGTCGACATCCCACACCCACACCCCCTCCCCCCTCGACAATACCACGTCCAGTGGTTTGTAATTGTGGGCGCCGTATGCCTGCTCCAATTCGATGTAGGCTGTCTGGTCCATCGTCTCCTCCCCAGGGTGATGACGGTTGCGTTGAGGGGTTGCACCTGTCCAATATTATGTTATCATAGAATCATTATATGATTATATGATAACAGGTCAATAATGGGATTTCCCAAGCTTGTCAAGCCTGGTTTGCCGTCACCAAATACACCGGGTCGTATTGACGGCCGGGGTCCCAATCCCATAGCATTGACTATACCGATATCCCCCCGGAAGGAGCCCCGACTGCCAAATGATCCCTGTCAGCCCGCATCGAAAATTGTATGAATATGTGGTTGAAGAGGTTGGCCGGCGGATTGTACAGGGTCGATACGGCTCGGAGGAGACCCTGCCAAACGAGGACCTCCTTTGCCGCCAATTCGGCGTCAGTCGCGGCGTGCTGCGGGAGGCTGCGAAAGTCCTTACCCAGAAGGGCCTGATTCGTGTCAGACCCAAGATCGGCACTCAGGTTCAGCCCCAAAGCCATTGGAATCTGTTCGATCAGGATGTGCTGCAGTGGAAACTCGAGACCGGTCGTCAGGGGGAGTTTTTCAAGGACGTGACCGAGGTCAGGCGCGTCATCGAATCCGAGGCCGCCCGGCTCACCGCACTGAGAGCCGATTTGGACGAGATCGCCGCCATAGAATCCTCCTATTGGGCGTTGGCCGACTCTCTTGCCGACGAGACCTCTTATGATTATGATGCCTATCTCGTTTACGACATGACCTTCCATACGGCCATTATGGAGGCGAGCCACAACGCGCTGCTGTCCCAGATCGGCCGCACCATGCGTCTGGCTGTCCAGACGGCCCGACGCATGGATGTCAGGGATTACCGAATGCAAAGGGACTCTCTGCCTTTTCATGCCGCCATCGTTGAGGCTCTTGGAAGCCGGCGTCCGGAGTCGGCCTATCGCGCTTCCCAAGAACTCTTTGACCTGGTTCAGCGGCATCCGCCCGGATCGGATACCACCCGGGAAGGATCGATGCCCCGTAGCACCGGAGGGTGTTGACAGCATCGCAAGAAACCGACTCTTCTATCTGATATTCATGTTGACAACCGGTGGTCGATCTAATTTC
The DNA here is from genome assembly GCA_050122915.1 of Desulfobacterales bacterium. Lineage (GTDB taxonomy): Bacteria > Desulfobacterota > Desulfobacteria > Desulfobacterales > UBA5852 > CALNZV01. The sequence continues at coordinate 3,378 of JASFIA010000133.1, forward strand.
CGTCGGTTCGTATGGTGACCGATACATCGACCTTTCTTCCCCCTCCCTGCTCCGATTCTCCCGAAAGCGGACGGTCGGCACCGGCTGCCTGACCAATGGTCATGACGTCGCCCCTGCCCGTCGACGCACTGGTGAGACCTTCGGCAACCTTTTTCCCCACGGGGGAACGATGACTCCACGATCCATCTACCTGTGTTTTGCGGCGATTTACCTGATCTCCTTTGTGATTCCCGGCGTGAGAATGACCAAGGAGTCCATCAGCGGCTTCGATTCGGCCGTTATCCTGCTGTCGACCCTTACCTATTGGAACGGATGGGTGAACTACGTCCTGAAGGTGTTTCTCAACCTGTCGAATATCGCTGCGGTGGCGGGGATCTGTCTTCAATTTGTTTTTGGGGTGCACCGGCTCCGGTGGATTCAATTGGCAGCACTCGTGTCGGGAACTTACTGGATCGGGGCTGCCGCTTTTGGGACCCTGACGTTCAGAACCCTCCACGTCGGGTTTTGGCTATGGTATGGGAGCCTTGTCGGCATGGCGGCAAGCACGTGGATAAACCCCAGGAAGAGCCGGGGGGGGTAGCCCGATAGATGCCCCCCCTCGAGGAAGTCATGAGGGGGGATGACTCTGGGGGGAGGTTTGCCCATCAAGACGGCATCCAATGCCGCTTGGGGGAAAAACCCATTCGGCGGTTTTCAACCGATCAATGGTTGTGACCGATGGCTTCAGCCGCAGACCCTGCAATCGGTCAGGCACCGTTCGTAGTGCCTGTCCCGGTCCTCAGGATCGCGATCATCGTCTCGGTTACCCCACCATTCGAAAATGCAGTTGCTGATGCAGGCCTGGTCCTCTTTGGTGATCTTTCTGGTGTCGTTCATGGCGATGGCCTTCCGTTGTCGCTCCTTGCGTGGGAGCGGTATGTGGTGAAGGCTCCCCCTGCTTTCTTTAGCAGGGGGGTCCCTGTTGGTCCATAAGCGTATGGTAATGTGCCTGCTGCGGTTTTCAAGGGAATCCGTGATTCTGGGGGATTCAGCCCCTCCTCACACCATGGGTCGCCATTGATTAGAGCCTGCGTTCCACCGAAGCGATTTTTCCACTGATCCGATCCGAAGCCCCCTCCCTGTAATCCACCTTGATCGATACATTCAGGCGGTCGCAGTCCTTTTTCAGTGCGTAGAAACATCGATTCACCACGGCCATCACCGCTTCCCAATCGCCTTCGATGCAGGTTCCCATCGGGCCCAGTCGATAAGGGAGACCACTTTTCTTGATAATGGCGACGGCCCGGGCGACGTAGGGACTCAGGCTGGTGCCCTTGTCCATGGGGAAGATGGACAATTCGATCAAAACACTCATATGGGATCTCCTCTCGATGGGGTTGCGCCCTTATTCCCGCCGGGGCCGGGGGGATCCGGGGGCATTCACGGACCGGCAATGGGCCTATTTTTTCAGGAGCCACAGGATGATGGATATCAGAAGGCTTATCAGCACCATGGTGGTGATCGGGAAAAACACCTTCAGGTTGGGACGGTTGATGACGATGTCACCGGGCAGCCGCCCCAAAGGTATTTTCCCCACTATAGGCCAGAGCAGACCGGCGGCGATGCACAGGAGTCCAACGATGATCAGCCATTTTTGCATGGGGGTCATTCCAGGCGGTTTGGGCGGCACTGACGGTCAAAGATGAAGCCGTATCTTTCGGGTGAGAGAAAAGGCCTTTCCACTGGAATAGTAGGCCGCCTCGTTGATAAATACCGGATACAATCCGTCCGTTCCCTCATAGCGGCGGGTTCCGCCCTCGAGATCCTGAAAAACCGCGTCACCGGTGCCAATGGGCATGAAATCCCTTCCTTCCAGATCCCGATGGACCACCGCCGCCACCTCCCCTTCGGGGGTCATGGGGAATGGGACGGTGCTCTCGTGAAGATAGACCTCGACGTCCGCCCCCTCGACCGGCCACCCGTTGCCATTGATGTCGCTGGCCACATCCAAAAGGGCCCCTACCGCATCCCGGGTCTGTGTGAGGACCTCGTGGCGCAGCACGCCTTGGGGCGTCGGGCCCACCTCGATACCGATGCCGTGCCGACCCATGGACCGCAACCCCGTGTGAATGAGGGTTTCGGGCCCGAACGCATAGATTCTTGCGCCGCTCAGCCGACGGCGGCAGGCTTCCGCAAGTTTCAGGTTGAAAGGGTTCGTATCGCTGATCAGGGTAACGCCCATGTTGGCCGTAGAGGTGTGCATGTCGATGATGAGGTCGCATCGGGGGACGCCGTCGGGTTTGAACCGACGGGTCAATGCGCGGGCCAGGCGGTTTTCTTGGCCTTCCAGGGCGGTGTTCGCCGTATCCACGGGGTCGAAGGCGCGATTGAGATCCCTGTCGATGAACCGTCGGTTCGCTTTAACCGCAGACGGGTTGGCCAGCAGCAATTCCGTGGCGATGCCTGTGCGGGTGACGAAACCGGGCTCAGCCGACCAGTGGCGGACGAGCCTTGCGCCGGTCCGCTCGTTGCCATGGGTTCCCCCGACGATCAGAATGGTTCGGAATGTCATTTGGCCTTTTCCGTCGACGGGTCGTTTATTTCCCCTCTCCTCGGACCCCATTTGGCCCGGGAGACCCCGACAAATCCGGTTCGCGTCACCGGTCACTTACCGGATTCCCCTTCGCAATGGTATGACCGCCGGATCCGTCGTGTCAACCGCAAGTGGGCGCCCTTCAGGCAACGACCGAATCAGTGGTCTTTCCCGGCGTATCGGAAGCGGCAACCGTAATTTTGCCAGGGGCGCCGAAAGAAATGACCCTGATTCGGTCGTTGCCTTTTTTAGCCATCGCGCATACACTGCGGGCCATGATTTCCCATGACGGCACGGCGAAGGATCTCCCCTTCGTGGGGGCAAATGGCCACGGATCGCATGCCCGTTTCCGAAACCGTGTCTGGGCATGGATTCAGAGATGGGATGCGGGGCCCATCCCCAGCCGTGAGGACTATCTCAAGGCGGCGGCGGCGCTGGCTCGTGACAGCGGACCGGTAGGAATATGGGAATTCCCCCCTTTGATGGTGACCGCCACTATCGACGACGGATTGGGCCACGGACTGGACGTGATCGAAGGGCTGGCCCGCGGCGTGGGTGCCCGGGTCCATCGCCTGGGCCTCAT
>JASFIA010000134.1:0-6530 GCA_050122915.1 Desulfobacterales bacterium
ACTTCCGCTGGGAGAACCAGCGGCGGCGCCCGCTCGCGACCGCCGGACGTTTCTTCGGAGGGCTATAGGGCATCCCGTTCTGCAAGCGGGTTCCACACCGGTTTCGTTCACGAATTCTTTGTGGCTCCAGTGTCCGGTCGTCGACGCGTCCTGGACCCTCCGGCAGTGTCGTGGGTGGTTTAATAGAGGTGAAAGGTCTTGGCGGTGGCAAGAAACCCCGTCAGCGGCGCCGTCCAGGAGTGAAAGGCGCCGTCAAGGGGCTTCAGGCTCTCTATCTCACGCCGCAGGGACCGGCTCCCCAGAATAAGGTCGATGGGCCGTTTTTCATACTCGTATTCATAGGGCGGCTGCTTCCACTCGAATGCGTCCCCGTGAAGACGCATGATGGCCTGAAGGATGCTCAAGCTGGTCCGATAGGGTCTGAAGCGGTTGGGGTCGGTGACATGGATTTGAAACCCGCTGCAGGCATTACCGCCGTGTTTGCCGGATGTGGGTTCGAAGCGGCAGGGGCGCAGAACGGCGCCTTCGGTCGCCGCCACTGACCCATCCGACATCAGGGCTTGCACGTCCAGGTAAGGGGATCCGAAAAGCTCGAAGGGCTGTGTGGTCCCCCGCCCTTCGGAAACATTGGTTCCCTCCCAAATGACTTGCCCCGGATAGACCAGGGTGGATTCCGGCGTCGGCAGATTGGGAGAGGGCGCCACCCATGGCAGTCCGGTCTGCCGAAAAGTCATGGTGCGCTTCCATCCGGTCATGGGCACCACGTCCATCCGGGCGCCAATGCCGAAGTGGTCGTTGAAGAGGCGAGCGATTTCGCCGATGGTCAGCCCATGGCGCATCGGAATGGGATAGCGCCCGACAAAGGAGGACCACTCGGGTTCCAAAAGATTGCCTTCGAGATGAATGCCGTCGATCGGGTTGGGTCGGTCCAGTACCAGCACCCGGCAGCGGACCTCCCTGGCCGTCTCCAGGCAGTAGGACAGGGTATAGATGAAGGTGTAAACTCGGGTTCCGACGTCCTGAAGATCTACCAGGAGAACATCCATCCCGTCGAACATCTCCCCGGTGGGACAACGGGTTTCTCCGTACAGGCTGTAGACGGGCAACCCGGTGACGGGATCGGCCATATGGTCGGATTCGATCATGTTGTCCTGCTTCTCCGCAAAGAAACCGTGCTGTGGAGAAAACAGAGATGTCAGCTGCTCCGGAAACCGTTCCTGGATCAGTTCTCTGGCATGCCGGAAATCCGGGCCCACCGATGCGGGATTGCACAGCAGACCCAGGCGGGCCCCGTCGATCCAGGGGTGGGGGTCGGCGATCAGGTTTTCCAGTCCGGTTCGGACGCGCATCATGGTCTCCTCTGTGCTTCGGTCGTTTGCGTATCCATAGCGGGTTCTGGCTGGATTTGCAATCCGGCCGGGAGGTGAAAGCACTATGGTAAAGCCCCTGTGCCGAAGGCTCCGCTTCTTTGAATCCACCTTGACAAAGAACTTCAGAACCAATAGAGAATATCGTTTGGTGTCGGGAGAGGGGCCGGATCGGCCCACCCTCACCATCAGGCCAGTATCGGCGGTCTGATCCAACGGGGTGACCTATTGGCTGGTTTAGCAGACGGTATCGTCGTCATTGTCGGTAACTACGGCAGCGGGAAAACAGAGGTTGCCATCAACCTGGCGTCTTATTGGGCCATGTCGGGTGCCCATGTTCGGATCGCCGATCTGGACCTGGTCAATCCCTATTTTCGAACCCGGGAGGCCCGGGAGACCCTGTCACAGATGGGCGTCGAGATGGTGCTGCCGCCAGCGGAGTATCTCCATGCCGACCTACCCATTCTCTCGCCGGCCGTCGCAGGCATGCTCCGACAACCGAAAGGGGTGACCATTCTCGATGTCGGGGGAGACGATGCGGGTGCAACGGTCCTTGCGGCCCTCAAAGACCTCTTTTCAGGTGTGGACTACCGGATGCTGCAGGTGATTAATCCTTTCAGACCCTTTACCCAAAGCATTGACGGGTGCCTAAAAATCCGCTCGGAAATCGAAGCCGCATCCACCCTCACGGTCAACGGCCTCATCGGCAATGCCCATTTTATGGATGAAACACTCCCTGGGCACATCCTCGAAGGGTACCGGTTTGTCAGGACCCTGGCGGAGGTGAGCGGCCTTCCCCTTGACTGGGTGACCGTTCCGGACGAACTGCTGCCCCGGGTGGCGCAGGAGATTACCGACTGCCCGCTGTTGCCCATTCGAAGACAACTGGTTCCGCCCTGGAAGCATCGGGAGGTCCTGAAGCGCTGACGGACCCCAATATCGACGCGGAATGGGGGAGGAGAAACCCATGAGCTACGACCATCACATCGATTCAGAGAGATGCAAGGGGTGCTCCCTTTGTGTGTCGATCTGCCCAAAGAACGTGCTCGAAATTGCCAAAGAGTTGAATGCCAAGGGGTACTATCCCGCACACCGAGCGCGGCCGGAAGACTGTATATACTGCGCCATGTGCTGCATCATGTGCCCGGACGTTGCGATTACCATTACCGAATCGGACGATGCTTCCGCTGCCTGACGACCGGCAGACTGCGGTCTCCGCCGATGTCGCCCGCGGTCGATGCCACGGAGGGCTTCGGGTATTCGGATCTGATCGGCCAGCCAAAGAGGGGTGGCCCAAGAACGACCTGTCAAGGGAGGGATCATGGCCAAGGTACTGATGAAAGGCAACGAGGCCATCGGCGAAGCCGCCATTCGGGCCGGCTGCCTCAACTATTTCGCCTACCCCATCACCCCCCAGTCGGAGGTGGCCGAATATCTTTCCCGCCGCCTTCAGGAGGTGGGAGGCGTTTTCCTTCAAGGGGAGAGCGAGGTGGCTGTCGGATACATGATCTTCGGCGCCGCGGCGTGCGGTGAACGAGTCTTCACCACCTCCTCAAGTCCAGGCGTCAGCCTGATGAGCGAGGCCATCAGCTATATCGCGGGGGCCCAGTGTCCGGCGGTTTTCGTCAATATCGTTCGAGGCGGTCCGGGGCTCGGCGGCATTCTCCCCTCCCAGGGCGATTACTTCCAGGCCACCAAAGGCGGCGGCCACGGGGACTACCGGGTCCTCGTCCTGGCGCCGGCCAGCGTCCAGGAGGCTGCGGAAATGGTCATGGAGGCCTTCCCTCTTGCTGAGAAATACCGGGGGCCCGTCATGATCATGGGCGATGGTCTTATCGGTCAGATGATGGAGCCTGTCGAGTTTCCTGATCACCTCAAGGCCGATCCAACGGACAAGAGCGCCTGGGCCACCTCGGGGATGGCCTTCCGCGGGTCGGACGAACGGAATCTGGTGAAGTCCCTTTTTCTTGATCCGGAGCAGTTGAACAACCACAACCTGATGCTCCGGGAGAAATACGAGCGGATGAAGCGGGAAGACATCCGTTTCGAGAGATACAATACCGATGCCGACTATCGGGCTCTGGTCGTTAGTTACGGGACCATGAGCCGTGTCTGTCGGACCGCCATCGACCATCTTAAGGCCGAGGGCCTGGAGGTGGGCATGGTGAGGCCTCAAACCCTGTTTCCATTCCCGGAGCAGGTGGTGCGGGAAGCAGCGCAGAAACCTTCCTGCCGGGTGGCGGTCAGCATCGAGATGAGTATGGGTCAGATGGTGGAGGACGTTGAGAGGTCGGTCAGAGGCGCCTGCCCGGTTGAATGGTTTGGCAAGTGCGGGGGAGAGGTTCCCACCCCGGAGGAAGTCATGGAAGCGGTCCGGAACTTCATAGACGGCTGATCGACGCCCCAGGCGCCAACGCCCGGCTGCCGCAATCAAAGGAGCAACTGGTATGGGAAAAACCTTTCGAAAGCCAGAGAGCCTTACCGACGTGCACACCCATTACTGTCCCGGTTGCACTCACGGGGTGATCCACCGCCTGGTGGCCGAGACCATCGACGAGTTGGGCATCCGCAAGAAAACCGTGGGCGTGGCCCCGGTGGGATGTGCTGTGTTGGCCTATAACTACTTCGACTGCGACTTTCAGGAGGCCGCCCACGGACGGGCACCGGCCATGGCTACTGGTATCAAGCGGGTTCGTCCGGATCTGATGGTGTTTACCTACCAGGGGGACGGGGATCTGGCCAGCATCGGCATGGGTGAGATCATCCATGCCGCCAACCGGGGAGAAAAGTTCACGACCATCTTCGTCAACAATGCCATCTACGGGATGACCGGCGGACAGATGGCCCCGACCACAATGCCCTCCCAGCGGACCACCACCAGCCCTTTCGGCCGGGACGTCTCCAGCGTCGGTATGCCCATCAAGGTGGCCGAACTGTTGGCAGCCCTGCAGACCCCCGCCTACATTACCCGTCAGACGGTGATCAAGCCCAAGGCCATCAATCGGGCCAAAAAGGCGATCAAGCGGGCCTTTACCTATCAGATGGAAGGCCGCTGCTTCAGCCTGGTGGAGGTGGTCAGCACCTGTCCGACCAACTGGGGGATGACGCCCCTGGAAGCGGTGGAATGGACGGAAAAGACCCTGCTGCCCTACTACGAGATCGGGGACCTAAAGGTTCCGGAAACCCCTGAGGAGGCCCAATGCAAAGCGAAGTGATGTTCGCCGGATTCGGCGGCCAGGGTATCTTGTCCGGTGCCAAAATTCTTGCCCATGCCGCCATGGAGGAGGGCTACCAGGTTGTCTGGATTCCCAGCTACGGACCGGAGATGAGAGGGGGGACCGCCTATTGTATGGTGGTGATCAGCGATCGGCCCATCGGCTCGCCCATCATTCGAAATCCTCGGCATCTGATCGCCATGAATCGCCCGTCTCTAGAAAAGTTCGCTCCCCATGTCAAATCCGGCGGCGTCATCTTGATCAACAGCTCCTTGATACCCGTCCGATCCGGCCGGGATGACGTGGATGAGATGGTGCTGCCGGTCAACGATATCGCCCAGTCGGCAGGAAGCGTTCGATCCGTCAACATTGTCGCCCTGGCGGCTTTTGTGGCCAGATCGGAGATCCTTCCCATCGACAGTGTCCGGGAGGCGGTCCGGAGCGAATTTCAAAATAAAGCCAAGCTGATACCGGTCAATTTGGAAGCATTCGATCAAGGGGTTTCCGCCGCCAAGGCTGGTCGGCGGCAAACCGTGCAGGGGTCGTGACCGGCTCCTCGACGGTCAGGCAGGCAATTCCTCGTCCAGAAAAGGAACCCTTTGTCCATGAAATGGCTGGTGCCTGAGTATATCAGGGCGATCCGCCCCTATGTCCCGGGGAAACCGATCGAGGAACTCGAGCGCGAATACGGCATCGCCGGATCCATCAAATTGGCCTCCAACGAAAATCCCATCGGCCCTTCTCCCAAAGCCATGGCCGCCATGACCCAGGCAATGGCGTCCCTTCATCGGTATCCGGACGGAGCCGGCTATGGGCTGGTGAAGGCCGTTGCCGATACCCTTGCGATTCCGAAGGACCGTATCGTGATCGGCAACGGTTCGGACGACATCATCTCGCTTCTCACCAAAGGATTCCTGCAGCCGGGAGATTCGGCGATAATGCCGGTGCCGTCTTTTTTGATGTACGAAATCTGTGTTCGGGCCGCGGGGGCCGACCCGGTCTTCGTTCCACTGACCCAAATGGCTATCGATCTCGATGCGATTGCCCGTGCCGTCACTCCCACCACCCGCATGGTGTTTCTATGCAATCCCAACAATCCGACGGGCAGCATTATCCGAGGCGATGACTTCCCCGGTTTTCTGGACCGGTTGCCGGATACCGTGATTGTCGTGATCGACGAGGCCTACATCGAATTTGCCCGAGACCCCGGCTGCCTTCAGGGACTGGCCCATGTGGGTGAGCACCGCCGGGTGGTGGTGCTGCGCACCTTCTCAAAGCTTTACGGGCTGGCTGGCCTTAGAGTCGGCTATGGCGTGATGGCCCCTGGGGTAGCGGGCATTCTTCACCGGATCCGGCAACCCTTCAATGTCAATTCAATCGCCCAGGCCGCCGCCGCCGCTGCGCTGGAAGACGAGACTTTTGTCCGGGAGACCCTCGAATTGGTTCACCGGGGTCTCGATGACCTCTACCGGGGGTTGGATCACTTGGGGCTGGCCTATGTGCCGAGCCAATCCAATTTTTTCCTGATCAAGGTGGACAGGAATGCCGACAGGGTGTTCGAGGAAATGCTCAAGCAGGGCGTTATCGTCCGCTCCATGACCTCCTATGGGTTTCCCGACTACATCCGGATCAATGTGGGGTTGCCCGAGGAAAACCGTCGGTTTCTGGATGCGCTTGCCGTCGTCTGCAAAACGGTGCCGACCCATATCTGAGAACTGAGGGGGGGCAGGCGGCCGTCCCGCCGGTCCCCTGAAGCCCCAAAGGCATGGCAATGGATCGTAAGCTCGTGATTACCATCGACGGTCCCGCGGGGGCCGGAAAGACCACAGTCAGCCGCCAGCTTGCGGCCCGGCTGAACTACCGGTACGTGGATACCGGCGCCCTCTACAGGGGGGTGGCCCTGTCGGCTCAGCGTTGCGGCATCGATCCCAGGGACGATGGAGCCCTC
>JASFIA010000135.1:0-6514 GCA_050122915.1 Desulfobacterales bacterium
GCGCCAGAAGCACTTGAAGGAATTGGATCCCCATGAAGGACAAGGGGGCGAGAGGCCCCGAGCGGGCAATCAGATCCTGGATCTTCTCCCGGTCGATCAATATGCGATAGGCGGTGCTCAGCCAATGGGCGGCAGGGTCTCGATAGACCCATAGTAGGAAGAGTCCGGCGGCAGCCCCTATGGCGACTATCAGCACCTGAATTCGGACCTGTGGCGAAAACCGCCCCATGACAGAAAATCCGGGCCTAACCGGCGCTGCGTTCGAGGGCTTGGACGCCCGGAAGGGGCTTGCCCTCCAGAAGCTGGAGGAAGGCGCCGCCACCCGTGGAAATATAGGAGATGTTCTTCGCCACCCCGGACCGATGAACGGCGGCATCCGTATCCCCACCGCCTACGATGGTCATGCCTTCGGCGTCACCGACGGCTTTGGCCACGGCCATGGTGCCGTTGCTGAAGGGCTCTCTTTCGAATACCCCCATGGGGCCGTTCCATATAATCGTACCGCAGTCCCGGATGGCCTCGACGAAACGACGGATGCTTTTGGGTCCGATATCCATCGCCATTCCCCACTCCGGGATCTGGTCGACATCGACGGTCTTGCAGTCCTCGGCATCCATGGACCGGGCCACGATCACGTCGACGGGTAGAAAGAGACCGATGCCTTTCTCCTCTGCGGCTGTGATGATCTGACGGGCCGTATTAACGAGATCTTCTTCTACAAGAGATCTGCCGACGGTCCGTCCTTCAGCCTTGAGAAAGGTGTTGGCCATGGCGCCCCCGATGAGCAGTCTGTCCACATGAGCCATGAGGTTGGTGAGGGCCCCCAATTTGCCGGAAACCTTTGCCCCACCCACGATGGCCGCCAGAGGTCGGGCGGGATTGCTCATGGCGCTTTCAAAGGTCGTCAGTTCCTTCTCCATCAAAAAACCGGCCACGGATACCGGGGCATGCCGGGTAATGGCGTCCACCGATGCATTGGAACGGTGGGAAACGGCAAACGCATCGTTGACATACACATCGCAGAGGCTCGCCAGGGAGCGGGCAAACGCGTCGTCGTTGCTTTCCTCCTCGGGATGAAACCGGAGGTTTTCAAGCATGACGACGCCGCCGGGAGCGGTTTCTTGGATTTTCCGGGCCACCGCCTCGCCAATGCAGTCACCGGCCATGGACACCTCCATCCCGATGAACTCGGTGAGACGGTCGGCGGCCGGCTTCAACCGGAACGCATCGACAACCCGGCCCTTGGGGCGGCCCAGGTGGGAAGCGACCACCATGACAGCCCCCTGATCGATCCCGTAACGAATCGTCGGCAATGCCCCCCGAATCCTCGAATCGTCGGTGATGGCCCCGTTGTCGTCCAGTGGGACGTTAAAATCGACGCGGACCAGTACCGTCTTGCCGGAAAGGGACAGGTCACGAATGGTTTTCATGATGGCCTCCTCGACGATGGGATGTTTTGTTCCCGTGTTTCCGTTTCCTTTGATGGAGCAGTTTCCTGCGGGACCAGCGTTCCAAAAACCCCATGGTGCCCGAGGCGTATGCCCTGTCCACCACTTCCTCCTTCACCTTGACGCCGTCCTCTCCCTTGACCGCATCGCGGAGGCACTCGGTCTTGCAGTGGCAGGGCATGCAACTCTCAGGGGATTGTCTGAGTCCGTCATCGGTGAGGGGAAAGACGCAGTCCAGCTTTCCGTAACAGTAGGGTTTCTCGCGGCTCTCGTTCATTGGCGTTATGATAATCTCCATTCGCGGGTTCTGCAACGGCCTTGGGAACAGAGGCCGCCCCAGCGCTGTCCAACCGGATCAAAACCAGTGGTTGATTTCACGCCTGATGTCGGCCATGCCGCCCTGGTCGGCGAAACTGTAATACCCGGTGGTACCGATGATCAAATGCTCGTGAACCGCAATGCCCATAACGGCGCAAGCCGCCATGAGCCTTCGGGTGATACGGGCGTCCTCGGGGGAGGGCGTCGGGTCGCCCGACGGGTGATTGTGGGCGAATATGAGCGCCGCTGCGCGATGATCCAAGGCTTCCCTGATGATTTCCCGGGGGTAGACGCTGGTGGCGGTGAGGGTCCCCTCGAAGAGGCTCTTGATCCCGAGAACACGATTCTTGGCATCGAGGAAAAGGACCATGAACTGCTCCCGGGATTGTCCCTGGAGAAGGTGCCTCAGATAGTTGAATAGCGTCTCCGCATTTCGGACCACAGGCTTTTCCGACAGCTTTTCTTCCAAATAGCGGTCTGCGACGGCCTTGACGAGTTTGATGCCCAAGAGATTTTTGGGGCCGATGCCGGCAACATCGGCAAGCTCCCTGGGAGAGGCCTCGAAGAGCCTTTGGAGCGAGCCGAACTGTTTCAGGGCCTCCTTGGCTGCGGGTTTACAGTCTTTTCGGGGGGTGGCCAGGCTGAGGAGCAGTTCCACCACCTCGTAATCATGAAAACCCGACAGGCCTGCCGACAGGAATCGATCTCTCAGCCGCGATCGATGTCCATCGCCTTTGTGGTCGCTGCTGTCTCCCACGCTACACCTCGCCGGGGGGCTCACCGTTATGGCCGGCGCCGGGCCGGCTGGGCCGCAAGGCTACTCCAGCTCCGGCTTCAATTCCCGGGTCATAAGTCGAAACACCGCATCCTTGGGATCCGCTTTTTCATGGAGGATACGGTAGGCCTCCTCGCAGATGGGCATTTCCACACCAAGCCTCCGGGAAAGGTTGTAAACCGATGTGGCTGTTTTAACCCCTTCGGCCACCATCCTCATTTCTCCAAGGATGGCATCCAGAGTCAACCCTTCCCCCAGTTTTTTCCCAACGGTATGATTACGGCTGAGGGATCCGGTGCAGGTGAGAATGAGATCGCCGACACCGGCGATGCCGGCCAGGGTTCTTGGATCTGCCCCCATGGCGGCGCCCAGACGCTGCAGTTCGGCCAACCCTCTTGTGATGAGGGCGGCACGGGTATTGAGCCCCAGCCCAAGCCCGTCGATCACCCCGGCGGCAAGCGCAATCACATTTTTCACAGCGCCGCCGAGTTCCACGCCGATCACGTCGGTGTTGGTGTAGACCCTAAAGAAGGGTGTGGAAAAAACACTCTGAACCCATTCGGCCGTGTACAGGTCTCGGCAGGCGACGGTAACGACCGTCGGTGCTTTTTGCGCCACCTCCTTGGCAAAACTCGGGCCGGACAGGGCTGCCAACCGATCGGCCGACAGGGAGGGAATCACGTCGGCCAGCACCCCGGACATGGTCAGGTGAGTCTGGTTTTCGATGCCTTTCGAGGCCGTTACCACAACGGTGTTGGAATCGATCAGTCCTTCCAGCTGGCCGCCCACCCGGCGCATGACGTGGGACGGAACCACCACGAGGATCATGTCCTTTTCCATGGCTACGGCGGACAGATCGGTGGAGGGGGTCAACCGCCGGGACAGGGATACCCCTGGAAGAAAGACGCGGTTTTCCCCATGGCTGGCGATTTGGCGGCAAACCTCGGTTTCGAAAACCCACAGATCGACACCGTAGCCTTTTTCGGCGAGGAGGTTTGCCAGGGCCGTCCCCCAGCTTCCCGCTCCAACGACCCCGATGCGGGCGTTTTCATGTGTGGCGAGCTTCATCGATCAACGCCTCTCTCGCAGGGATCCCGCCGCCTTTCGACAGCAGGGCCGCACGGTTGGGTTGCCCTACGCGTCGTCCTCCAGGTCCTCCGCGTCGATATCGTCCTTTTCGGACAGGCGGACTGCCGCCGCCACCGATTCCACCGCCTCCATCCCGATCAGCTTGACCCCTTGGGTATTGCGACTGATGACGGAAATATCGGCGATGGCGATACGGATCATTCGGCCGGTGTTGGTTATCAGCATGGTATCGTCGGTTTCTTCCACCAGGAGAATCGACACCACCCGTCCGTTTCGTTCGCTGGTCTTGATGGTAATGACCCCCTTGCCTCCCCGCCGCTGGACCGGATATTCGTCGATAGATGTCCGTTTTCCAAACCCGTTTTCCGTGACCGTCAGGAGGGTTTTCCCATGGCTCATGACCTCCATGCCAACGGTAAAATCCCCCGGAGCGAGGTTGATTCCCCGCACCCCTCTTGAAACACGTCCCGAAGGTCTGATTTCGGATTCCGGGAAGCGGATGGATTTGCCGCTGGCCGTGCTCAGGAAGACATTGAAAGCCCCGTCGGTAATCCGGGAGCAGATGAGTTCGTCGCCGGGCACGAGGTTGAGGGCGATGATGCCCCCGGCCCGGGGGCGGCTGAAGGCCATGAGGTCGGTTTTTTTAATCAACCCCTTCCGGGTAGCCATCATGACGAAGAAGCCGGGTTCGAATGCCGGAACGTTAAGAACCGTGGTCAGTTTCTCGCCGGGATCGAAGTCGAGCAGGTTCACGATGGCCTTGCCCCGGCTCGTTCGGCCCGACTGGGGGATGTCGTACACCTTTGCCCAGTAGACCTTACCAAGGTTGGTAAAGAAGAGGAAAGTGTCGTGGGTGGACGCCACCCACAGGTCCTGAACGAAATCCTCGTCCCGGGTGGTCATGGCGGTTTTCCCCCGGCCGCCGCGCTGCTGGGCGTTATACTCCGTCATCGGCGTCCGCTTGATATACCCATGACGAGATAGGGTCACCGCCATATCCTCTTCGACGATCATGTCCTCAAGGGTGATCTCCCTGGAGGCCTCGACGATCATGGAGCGCCGACCGTCCCCATATTCGTTCTGAATGGCGGTGAGTTCCTCCTTTATGATGCCCAACACCAGACGTTCGCTGCTCAAAATCTCCCGGTATCTGGCGATATCATTCAGAATGTTTTGATATTCCTCCAGGATTTTCTCCCGCTCCAAACCCGTGAGACGCTGGAGGCGCATGTCGAGAATCGCTTGGGCCTGAATGTCGCTGAGGGCAAAGGCTTCGGTCAGTTTGGCCTTCGCCTCGGCCGGCGATCTCGACGAGCGGATCATCGCAACAACGTCGTCAAGGTGTTCGAGGGCGATTTTAAGGCCCTCGAGAATATGAGCCCGCTCTTCGGCTTTTCTGAGATCGTATCGGGTGCGCCGGATGACGATCTCCTTGCGATGAAGCACGAAATGGCTGAGAATCTCCTTGAGGGTAAGCAGTTCGGGTCTGTTGTTGACGACCGCCAGAAAAATAATGCCGAAGCTGTTGGCCAGCCTGGTATGCTTGAAGAGCTGATTGATGACGACCTCTGCATAGGCGTCCCTTTTCAACCCGATGGCGATGCGCATGCCGTCCTTATCCGATTCGTCCCGAACGAACCGGATGCCCTCGATGACCTTGTTGCGGATCAGTTCGGCAATTTTCTCGATCAGGCGTGCTTTGTTGATCTGATAGGGGAGTTCGGTGACGATGATGGTTTCGTGTTCGGAGCCCTTGTCCTTTTCCACGTCGACCTTGCCGCGCACCCGAATGATTCCCCGTCCGGTTTCGTAAGCCTCTCGGATGCCATCGGTGCCATGAATGATGCCACCGGTGGGAAAATCCGGTCCGGGAATCCGCTCCATAAGCTCCGAGAGTGTGATGTCCGGATGATCGATAAGGGCCTTGATCCCCTCAATGACCTCGTTCAGGTTGTGGGGGGGGATGTTGGTCGCCATGCCCACGGCAATGCCCGCGGAGCCGTTGATGAGGAGGCTGGGAATCTTTGCCGGAAGCACCACCGGCTCTTCGAGGGACTCGTCATAGTTGGGGACGAAGTCAACGGTCTCCTTCTCCAGGTCCGAAAGCATCTCATGGGCCAGCTTCATCATCCGAACTTCGGTGTAGCGCATGGCCGCGGGCGGATCCCCGTCCACCGATCCGAAGTTTCCCTGACCGTCTACCAGGGGATAGCGCATGCTGAACTTCT
The DNA here is from genome assembly GCA_050122915.1 of Desulfobacterales bacterium. Classification (GTDB taxonomy): domain Bacteria; phylum Desulfobacterota; class Desulfobacteria; order Desulfobacterales; family UBA5852; genus CALNZV01. The sequence goes on from JASFIA010000135.1 coordinate 5,859, forward strand.
GGGCCAGGCGAACGATGGTGTCGTAAACGGCCACGTCACCGTGGGGATGATATTTACCGATCACGTCGCCGACGATACGAGCGGATTTCTTGTAGGGTTTGTTGAAATCGTTTTTCAGGTCCTGCATGGCGAAGAGCACCCGCCGATGGACCGGCTTGAGACCGTCTTTCACATCGGGAAGCGCCCTGCCGATAATGACGCTCATGGCATAGTCCAAGTAGGACTTCTTCATTTCGTTTTCGATACTGATCTCAGGGGGTGTGTCTAATTCCATATCACTCGGTTCCTAATTGGGTCGGTTTTTCACTGCATCGGGCTCGGCCCGCCATCCGCCGTGGAATCGGAGAGCGTCGCCCTACGGCGGCGATGGTTCGGACATCTGCTGGTAGCTCGAATGGTACATATCCGTTAGGGTTAAGAAGGCGGTGACGACCAAAGGGCCGTAGATGATACCCAGGATTCCGAAAAGCCTTAGGCCCCCGATAATGGACAAAAAAACCAGAAGCGTATGCATCTGAACCTGGGACCCGACCAGTTTGGGCTTCAAGACATACTCGACGCTGAAGGACAGCACGGCCCAAAAAGCAATGAAGAAAAAGCCGGCAGCCCAGCTGCCTTTCAGCATCAGAAAAACGGCGGCAGGTAAAATGACGAAT
>JASFIA010000136.1:0-6510 GCA_050122915.1 Desulfobacterales bacterium
ACCTGCAATGGGTGTCCGATCACACCGGTAGAGGCCACCAGCACGCTGGTCTCGGGAACCGCCAGCGCCGTCGCCGCAGCCCGACCCATGGCCCTGGCATCGGCATCGCCGCGCGAGCCGGTACAGCAGTTGGCATTCCCACTGTTGACGAGGATGGCACGACATGCTCCCGACGCCACCCGCTCCATGGAAAGGCGGACAGGCGCCGCCTTGACCCGGTTGCGGGTGAACACACCGGCCACTGACGCTGATACGGTCGAAACCAGCAGCCCTACATCCAATGACCGGTTCTTCTTAAGGCCCGCGGCGATGCCGCCAGCCATGAATCCTTTGCCCATCGTTGACATGGCGTTGTCTTCCTTTCCGATATCTAATCGTCGGCCAAACGACCTTCCCGGGTGTCGCCGCCGGCCGATCTGAGGGTGAGTGACCTTTGACAGAATCCCCAAACCGTGTCAATTCAGGACCGACTATCCGGCCTTGACATGGGCGGAGAGACAGCATAGGAAAAACCGTCGCCGCCAGGGGAGCGGTGCACCCCGTGCACTCATTGGAAGGATTTTTTCATGCCTGAACGCCCAACATGCCCCCACTGCGCAACCCGCCTTCGGCTTCATCGCACCTGACGGCAGGTTTCCCTTCGCTGCGGGTCCTGCGGCAAAGAGTATCGTCTGGAACTGTTTTCGAACGCGATGGACGACGAATTCGAGGAGCGACTGGGCAGTGTTCGATGCGACAGAATTTGAGCGGCCATGGTCCTGAACAGCCTATTCCCGGTATTTGCCCTATTGGCCATGGGCGCCCTGTTCAAGCGAATCGGCTTGACGACGGATGCGTTCCTCAGCGCTGCCGACCGCCTGATCTACTTTATTTTTTTCCCGGCGCTGCTGTTCTGGAAGATCGGCGCGAGCAAAGGGCAGGCCCTCCCGGGCTCCGGCGGCGGTGCGTATCTCTGGGCGGCCGCTTGCGCCGTGGTCACCATCTTCATCCTCTCCACCATCTATCTTCGCCTTAAAGTGACGCCCTTTCAGGCGGGCAGTTTCTCCCAAAGCTGCTACCGGTTCAACACTTACATCGGCATGGCCATCATTGTCAGCGCCCTGGGGGAGGAGGGGGTGCGAACCTTCGGGGTACTCATCGGTGTCCTGATTCCGCTGATCAACCTGCTGGCGGTCTCTACTCTGACCTGGTTCGCCGGAGACACCTATCCGGTTCGGCAGCGGATCCAAATGACGGTCAGAGCCCTCGTGTCGAACCCGCTCATCGCCGCCTGTCTTGCCGGTATCGCCTACAGCCGCTTTGTCGGGCAATTCCCGGTCTTCATCGACAATCTCCTGCGTCTGAGCGCCTCCATGTCGCTGCCCCTGGCGATTCTGTCCATCGGGGGCTCTTTGACCCTATCCTCCCTGAGAGGTCATTTCAGCACCGCCTTGGCGGCGGCCGTTTTCAAACTGGTGGCCTTGCCCTTGGTCGGATATGGATTTTTACGGTGGTTCGGGGTCACCGGCATTCCCTACCAGGTCACCATGGTGTTCTTTGTTTTGCCGGCCTCGACGGCCATCTATGTGCTCTCCGGTCAACTGAAAAGCGATACCCGGCTGGCATCGGCTGCCATCGTTCTTTCCACCGTTCTTTCGGCGATCCCCTTGTCCATGGTTCTCGCCAGTTTCCAATAGGTTACGATAGAAATGGAAACGGTCACGAAGTGCTTCAAATTGACAGTCGAATACGACGGTACGGAGTATGCCGGATGGCAGCGTCAAAAAGATCAGGCCACCATCCAGGGAGAACTGGAGGGCGCCATCCAGACAATCGTCGGCTCGCAAGTGACCGTTCACGGATCCGGCAGAACCGACGCCGGGGTGCACGCCCTGGGGCAGGTTGGGCATTTTCACTGCGCAACGCGCCTGGGACCCCAGGAGATCCAGCGGGCCTTGAATGCCCTGCTGCCCATGGACATTGCGGTTCTCGACTGCGCCCGGGTTCCCGACTCCTTTCACGCCCGATACGATGCTGCCGGAAAGCGCTACCGCTATCGAATCGCCAATCGCGCGGTGCGGCCGGCGGTCGGCCGCCGGTACGCCTGGCATATCAGAAAGCCTTTGAACCTTCCGGCAATGAAGGCCGCCCTGTCCTATCTGCAGGGCACTCACGACTTCAAGGCCTTCGAGGGAGCCGGCAGCCCGAGGCATCACACGGTGCGAACGGTCTACTATGCCGCTATCGACCGGGATGCACACGGAACCGTAACCCTGGACATCTGCGCAAACGGATTTCTCAGATTCATGGTCAGGAATATCGTGGGAACCCTGGCCGACGTGGGTCTGGAGACGTTGACTTCGGGTGGGATCAAAGCGATCCTTGACTCCCGGGACCGCTCCCGGGCGGGAGCCACGGCCCCGCCCCACGGCCTGTTTCTGATCGAGGTGGACTACGCCCGGCCCTGCGGCACCCCCCTATGACCCCTGAAGGCGGCCCTTCATGTCCTGGATGCGTCCGTTGTAGAAGGCGATTACTTCCCTCCGGTTCAGCATGCCAAGAAGGATTCCGTAATCATCCTCCTGTACCACAGGGAGACTGTCGATATTTTTGGTGGTGAATTTTTGCAAAACCGTGTTCAGATCTTCGCCGGCGTGGGTGACAATGATGTCGGAGGTGCATATGTCCTTCATGACCACCAGATTTTCGATTTCGGAAGAGAAGAGAACACCCCGGATATCGGTGCTCGAAAAAATACCGGTGAGCCGGCCGTGCTGATCCATTACCGGAAAGTAGTGCTGCTTGGTTCGGGAAAAGAACCGTTTGAATTCTAAAAACGGCATGTTCTCGGGGATCAGGTTGACTTTTTTGACCAGATGCATCAGGTCCTTGACCCGTATGGTCTGAAGCACGTCGACAAAGAACTCCCCGGAATGGGCGGGAGAGGCGAAACGGTTTTTTATCTGCTTCTCGTAGATCGTCCACCGCTGGGAGGCAAGGTAGGCGACCGAGCAGACGAGAAGGCTCGGCAGAAGAAGATGATAGGAATTCGTCATCTCGCTGACGAAGATAATGGTAGATATAGGGGTGTTGGACACGGCTGTGAAAAAACCGGCCATGCCCACGATGACAAAGGCACCCGGCTGAGTCACCACGCCCGGCATGAGCTGGTTGAACAAAAGACCGACAGCGCCTCCCATCGCCCCCCCGATGACCACCGAGGGTCCGAACACACCGCCGCTTCCTCCGGACCCGATGGAAAAGGATGTGGTCAACACCTTCCCAAGCGCAAGGGTCAGCAGGAAGCCTACGGAAAGCTCGTTGTAGAGCGCCTTCTGGGCATACCCGTAGCCGAAGGCAAGGGTATAGGGGAAGAAAAAACCGATGATGCCGGTGCAGAGCCCTCCAATGGCGGGCTTGATGTGATTGGGGACGGGAATCCGCTTGAACAGATGAGTAACGCCGTAGAAGCATTTGACGTAGAAGATACCGACCCCCACCAACACCAGAGACAGGACCAGATACGGCCCCAACTCCAGGGGATTTCTAAACTGGAATGGAGGGGATTCGAAAAGGCTGCCCCACCCGAAAACCAGGCAAAAAAGGCAATAGGCCACCACCGAGGAAATACCGGCCGGGATAATGACCTCCGACTCGAATTCCGGATCCCGATAGAGAACTTCGGCGGCAAACAACGCTCCGGCCAGTGGCGCGCGGAAAATACTTCCAACACCGGCGGCGATGCCCGCGGCCATCATGATGCGGCGCTCCCTTTCGGATAGTTTCAGGGTGGTCGCCAGAAAAGAGCCGAAGCCCGCGCCGATTTGGGCGATGGGCCCTTCCCGTCCCCCCGACCCTCCCGTCGTCAAGGTGATGGCCGATGTGATCGTCTTGATGATCGGCACGCGACCACGGATAAATCCGCCTTTCCTGTGGTAGGCATCGATGGCGGCGTCCGTGCCGTGGCCTTCTGCTTCAGGGGCGAAGGTGTAGACGATCCATCCGCTGACGAGGCCTCCCATGGCCGGCAGCAGCATCAGTAGCCAGCGATTGAAGGGCCGGGACGTTGGCGGCAGCAGATGGTGCTCGCCGGCTGGCCCCGGCGGCCGGTAACCCGCAATGAAGTCCATGAAATAGTGGACGCCCAGTTGGCATAGATAGTGAAAAATGATGGATCCCAAGCCTGCAATGATGCCGATGATAAAAAAATAGAAGGACCATTTGCCCGCACGGGAGATTTGATCGGGAAGGCTGTTACCGTTTTGACCACTGAACCACTGGGAGATCAGCTGACGAATGGAATCCATGGCACCCTGTGGACTGGGAAAATGGGTGATTAACGTCAAAGTATTGATAATTAAATGTTTCGGTCAAAATATTCAACCCCAAATCTGCCCTTCGGCATAGGCATCTCCCGTCGGTTTGTCTTGATGGAGCTACCGGCGGGTGGTATAAAACCCCACCCGTGACCACCCCTTTTCCAGGAGAACGCCCAATGACGGTTCTGGCCACACCCACCCCGGAAGCACTCATCAGACGTAAACCGGAACTCGCTGACCGCTATGCCGGCTACAAAAAACGAGGGCTCAATCTCGATCTGACCCGCGGCAAGCCCTCAAAGGAACAGCTGGATCTGTCCGGGGCGCTTTTCGACATCGTCTCCTCCGGTGATTTCCGGGCTGCAGACGGCACTGATTGCCGAAACTACGGTGGATTGGACGGCATTCCCGAAGCCAAGCGCCTATTTGCAGATTATCTGGAGGTGGATCCGGGCGAGGTGATCGTCGGCGGCAATTCGAGCCTTCAGCTCATGTACAACGCCTTCTCGTTGGCCATGGTTCACGGAATCGAACCGGGCTGCCCCCCGTGGGGGCGCCAGGGAACGATCCGGTTCCTCTGCCCAAGCCCCGGCTATGACCGGCATTTCTCCATCTGCGAACACATGGGACTGGAAATGATCCCGGTGGAGATGACTCCGGAAGGGCCGGACATGGACGTGGTCGAGGGCCTGGTGGCGGAAGACGAGGCCATCAAAGGGATCTGGTGCGTACCGAAATACAGCAACCCCACCGGTATCGTCTACGCCGACGAGACGGTGGAGCGATTGGCCACCATGCCCTCGAGAGCCTCCGACTTTCGCATATTCTGGGACAACGCCTATGCCGTTCATCACCTAACGGATGAGCGCCGTCCCCTCAAGAATATCCTGGCTGCTTGCAAGGCCGCCGGGAATCCGAACCGGGTATTGATATTCGGCTCCACCTCGAAAATCACTTTTCCCGGGGCGGGCGTGTCAATGATGGCCGGCAGTCGAGAGACGGTCAAGACCATCGTCGACCAGCGGTTTTATCAGACCATCGGACCGGACAAACTAAACCAGCTCCGGCATGTCCGCTTCCTGAAGGACATGGCAGGCATTCAAGGGCATATGAGCGCTCATGCGGCAATCCTCAGGCCCAAATTCGATGCGGTCCAGCACATTCTCGACCGAGAACTCGGAGAACTGGGAATCGCCAGTTGGAGCCGACCCGCAGGCGGCTATTTCGTCAGTTTCGATGCGCCGGAGGGTTGCGCAGCAATGGTCATTCGAATGGCGGCGGAAGCGGGCGTCAAGCTGACCCCGGCGGGATCGACCTATCCGCTGAGAAAGGACCCGGCCGACCGAAATATCCGCATCGCTCCGACCTTTGCCGCCCCGGAAGACATTCACACCGCCATGGAAGTGCTGTCGGTCAGCGTTCAGCTTGCGGCCATCGATCGCCTGCAAATCTGAACCGCGCGCCCTGCGCAGTGGCAGTCGGAAACCTCAGGGCACATGAAAAAGCCCCGACCTCCCATGGGGACCGGGGCTTTGGGTATCCTCTGAAACCCAGGAAGCTACCGCTTGGATCGCTTGGATGCCTTGAGCGGGTTGATCTTGGTCTTCGTGTCGGCGCCGGATGCGCTGACATGGGTCGCCATATTGCAGCTGCCGGTCTTCCATCGGGCAGACGGTTCGGGACAGGCCGAACAGTACCATGCCGAAGAAAATTCGACCTTTCGGCCGCATCCGTCGCACTGTTCCACCGCTTGACGGCAAATACCGTCGTTGTAGGAACACCCGACCGCCGTCATGAAAGGGCACTCCTGCCCTTTTCTTACCGTTGTGCAGTTCAAGGGTACCACCTCCTTTAGAAGAAAAATCGGGTCCGACTGGACCCGTGTAACAACAAAAGCGGTTGTATAGTATGAACCTATTTTCGTTGTCAATGGTATTTCATGGATTCTTTGGCCACCGACATCACGACCTATCGCTTGATTTTTAAAGAAAACATTGACAAGTACGGATGGGATTCAGAAAATTCTTGATTACTGTGCGCCAGAGGACCATTAGGAAAATGCCTCAAGAAAAGACCCATCCCGTGCCCCATGCCCATGCCGCATCGGTCCTTGAAAGAGCCAAAGCGGTTCTAAGGGCCGAAGCCGACGGAATTCTCTGCGTGGCGGAGCGAATCGATCAGCGCTTCGACGACGCCGTCAATCTCATCGCCG
>JASFIA010000137.1:0-6500 GCA_050122915.1 Desulfobacterales bacterium
CCAATGATAATAGCGTGAGCTTTCATGTGTGACCTCCTTAACCAGCGGCGCTCATTTGAAGACGACCGCAGGGTTTTGTAGTGTTCATTTTGATCGTTTAGGAATCTTCAGGTTGTTATCCGCATTCTTCGCTTATAAGAATCGACAACAAGGGCCAAAAATTTAATTCGACGCCTTTCAAAGATCCCGATGCCACCTTCTGTCATTGACAACTCTATACTTTGTCTAAGAATGTTATCAACAACTGTTTAACACGATAGTTCAAAGTCAAGTTCTAAACAAAACGTCAGGAGGAAACAATGACCTCTACAAATATCGCATCCGATATGTTTCAAAAGGGAATGGTCGCGTTCGCGGGACAGAACTACACCGAAAGCATTGATTTGCTGTCAAAAGTCATCGACGGCGATGGCACCCATCGGCTGGCCATAGCCGCACGAGGAGCCGCCAGGCTTAAGATGGGGCAGTGGAAAGAGGCTATTTCGGACTTCAACAAGACCCTGGAAGTCGATCCCGATTATGCCAGGGCGTACCACCTGAGAGGACTGGCTTGGGAGGCCGAAGGAGATGACGAGAGAGCACTTCAGGATTTTGGCAAAGCCATAGAAAAGTCATCCGATTACGGGGCCGCCTACTACAGCCGCGCCACCCTTCTCGCAAAAATGGGCCGTACCGATGATGCCGAATCCGATATTCAAGTGGTGACCCGTCTCACCAACCAGAACATCGAGGCTTTTGCCAATGAAAATAACCTATGGCGTTCTCAACAGATGCGAGTGGAATCCATTCTCGAAACCGAGTTGAATCGATAGGAAAGGGGTCGATATGGATGATTCTGTGTTTTTGAACCTCGTAAAGAATACCGTCGAACGTCACGGCTGCCGGCTGGTCGATGTGGATTTCGACGATCGTGTTGTCAACCTAGACGGGCCGGACGAGGCGGTGGAAAACTGTGCCATCGCTTTGGCTGCTCTTCTGAATTAAGAGGCCCGCCCCGCGGACTAAACCTGCTTTTCCATGTGAGCAATCGATCATGCGATAGGAAGGTCGTCGCCATTGATGGCTGGGGAGGCAGGTTTCGAACAGCAATCATCCGTATTTCCGTTCAAGGGAAATGAAAGGGTCGTCAATGGATCAAAAACTTCACCCCATTGGCTATGTGTCGAAAGTCACTGGTCTATCACCCCATCTGATCAGGGCCTGGGAGCGCCGATACGGCGTGATAAAGCCTGATCGGTCGGGAAGCAACCGTCGGCTCTACTCGGACGACGACATCCGTCTCCTCAATGTCCTTCAGAAAGCCATTGAGTCAGGCCACCGCATCGCCCAGCTGGCGCGGATGGAGAGAACGACCCTTCATCGACTTGCCAATATCTTGCCCGAAAGTAACCATCTTGGCCTGGCCGATGACGAACCAGGCGCAGCGGAAGCTCATATATCCGTGTGCATCGAAGCTGTCGAAGCACTTGATATGGACCGTCTCGAACGGGCCTTGAACCACGCCGCAACGGAGCTTTCACGTCTCCACCTTCTGGAAAATGTCGTGGCTCCCTTGATGACCAGAATCGGCGAGCGGTGGTCGGAAGGAAGCCTTAGAATCCTCAACGAGCATATGGCTTCCACAGTGATCCACTCATTCCTCTGGGATCTGCTCAGAGGGTCCGGTGGCAATGGTACTCGCCCCCCTATCGTCATTGCCACACCCTCAAAACAGTGGTGTACTCTGGGGGCCTTGGTCGCAGCGGTGTTCGCGGGCGATATCGGCTGGCACCCCTATTTTTTCGGTCCGAATTTGCCCGCCGAAGAGATTTCCGCAGCCGCACGAATGGTCAGGGCCCGGGTGGTGGCGCTGAGTATCACTTTCGGCGCCGAACCGGTTCATCTGGGAAGAGAACTTAAGCGCCTTCATCTGGCCTTGGATCCTTCTGTACGGCTTTTGATAGGCGGACGCGCAACGAAAACCGTGCGGTCCACCATAGAGGATATCGGCGCTCTTCACGTCGACTCCCTTTCGATGTTCAAATCGGCCCTCGAGGGACCTGCAGCTAAATAACCAAGAGTGTCGATAGGGAGCATGGGTCCCATGAAGCGGTCGCAAGAGACAACCCGCGCGGTCATCGCCAGAGACGATCAACTGGACAGATTTTGCGAGGATATCCCTGAGTCCAGGTGCACGGCATACCCTTCAAACGCCCGCTTCAACGTCCTCAACGGTGCTGCAGCGAAGCTGGCTGAGCAGCTGTGCAGCGCCAAACTGATTTTTCCTGGGTGATGTCGGCGTTAGGCGCTTCACCAGCACTGATCGGTCTGCTGGCACCGATAAGGCAGGCCGGTGCCTTGGCTCCTCAGTTGGCGATCTCAGGACAGATCAGGCAGTTTCCCATACGAAAGTGGTTCTGGGTCGCCTCCGCCGCCTTTCAGATACTGGCCTTGGGATCAATGATTGTTGCGGCAGTGCTTCTGGCCTTTGGGCTGCCCCGATTGTCCTCGGCACCGGCGAGCGCCCCTTTGATCCAACGGGTGACACCCAGGGAGAAGACCGTTCATTACCATCCTTCGTAGACGGTTATCCGACTCCAGGAGGAGAAGAAGACCCAATCCATTTGGGAGGTGATGTGATGAACCAACACCGTAATGTATACGGAACCCCTTTAGCCCCATGCAGCCTTTCGCCAAAGACCGGATTCTATCGAACCGGTGACTGTCGCACCGATTCCGAGGATTCCGGCAGACACGGCGTTTGTGCCGAAATGACCGATGCCTTTCTCATCCACACCCGTGTCCTCGGCAACGATCTCAGCACTCCGGTCCCTGCTTATGGATTCCCCGGCCTGAAGCCGGGTGATCGCTGGTGCCTCTGCGCCGTCCGATGGAAAGAGGCCCTCGAAGCCGGTGTCGCTCCACCCGTGATTCTCGACGCCACTCATGAATCGGTTTTGGAAGTTATCGGGCTTTCCGAACTCGAAACCCATCGCCTCGACTAAGAATACTGCCAGCACACTTTCCGGCCTCTCGCGTCTTTCACTGGTTGAAGCCTCACGGGTTGTGCAGTCCCCGCTCGTCGAAACGTATCTCAACGTTTTAACCGCCGACCCGGTCTGGCGACGCCTCATGACTGAAGCACTCTCGGTCCCTAAATCCCTGCCCAGAGCAATAATGTGCTAATTCTCAAAATTTCTCTTGACACAATCGGACTGCACCATTATTTTATATATGAGCATATACTCATTATTCGGTGCGCCTATTTACCCTATGACCGGCTCGGATGCCGGTAACAACCTATCAAGAAAAGACACAGGAGCCCAAACATGACCAGGATCGCAATCTCAAGCGAAGGACCATCCCTCGACGATCGTGTGGATCCTCGTTTCGGCCGTGCAGCGGGATTCCTCATCCTCGATGAGGAATCCCAGAAGAGCCGCTTCATTCAAAACGGCGACGCCCAGACCTTGACTCAGGGCGCCGGCATCCAGGCGGCCGAAATCATTTCGAACGCTGGCGCTTCGATCCTTTTGACGGGATTCGTAGGACCCAAGGCCTTTCAGGCCCTTACCGCTGCCGGTATCACGATCGTGCAGAATCTCGATAACATGACCGTCAGGGACGCCCTTGATCAATACCGGGAAGGGAACGTCGACATTGCCGAAGCGCCCAACAGGCGAGGGCACTGGCGATGATTCTGGCAATTGCGAGCGGCAAGGGGGGCACCGGAAAGACGATGGTGTCGAGTTCCCTGGTGCGGGTCTGGCCGCGCCGGGTCATGGCAGTGGATCTGGATGTGGAAGCTCCCAACCTGCATCTCTTCCTCACCCCCAGGTTCGACGGGACCCAAAGCGCCTCAATGACTATCCCTGTGGTTGACGAGGCCAGATGCAACCGCTGTCGGGCCTGTTCCGATATCTGTCAGTTCAAGGCCATTTCGATCCTGGGAGAGGTGGTTATGGTGTTCGATGACATGTGCCACGGTTGCGGGGCGTGCATGGCAATTTGTCCCGAAAATGCCATTTCCCAGGGGTCGAGAATTCTGGGAGACATCCACTGGGGACGGACCGGCAAAACGGACATGGTCATGGGACGGCTCAGGATTGGAGAGGCCATGAGCCCTCCTCTCATACGCGCCGTCATGAGTCGTGCATTGGCGCTTCGGGGATCTGAGAATACCGATATCCTCATCGACGCGCCCCCCGGAGTCAGCTGCCCGGCCGTCAATGCGGTAATGGATGCCGATGCCATTCTTCTTGTTACGGAACCCACCCCCTTCGGCCTCTACGACCTCAAACTGGCCCGGGAAGCCTTCGGCCGGCTTGGGAAACCCATGGCCGTCGTGATCAACCGGTCGGGTCTGGGAACAATGGCTGTCCACGACTATTGTCGGGAAACCCGACTGCCGATCATTGGGCAAATTCCTTATGACCGCAAAATCGCCGAGGCTTATGCGGCCGGGCGGATTATTGCCGATATATCAGGGGACGCGCGGGATCTCTTTACCCGGTTGTCGACCGACGCCATTATACTGGGGGAAACGACCCCGGCAAGTCCGGAGGAGTGCTGTAATGGATGAAATCGTCGTATTGAGCGGAAAGGGAGGTACCGGCAAGACATCACTGACCGCCGCCTTTGCCCACCTGTCCGGGAATGCGGTATTCTGCGATCTGGACGTAGACGCCCCGGACCTCCATCTTCTTCTCTCGCCCCAGGTACTGGCCACTCACGCTTTCATTTCCGGCAACGAGGCGGTCATCGACCCGAATCGCTGCTCCGGTTGCGGACTGTGCTCGGAGATGTGTCGGTTCGGAGCCGTTTCAGGCACCCAGCCCTTTCGGATCGATACCCTGAAATGCGAGGGCTGCAAGCTCTGCGTTGCCCTCTGTCCCGAGTCGGCCATTTCGTTCCCGGAAAAGCATTGCGGAAACTGGTATCGCTCGAAAACGCGTTTCGGAACCATGCTCCACGCCCAGCTCTTCCCTGGCGAAGAAAACTCGGGCAGACTCGTTGCACTATTAAGGCAGGAGGCCAGACGCCTCGCCGAAGCCGAAGGCAGCCTCACGATTCTATCCGACGGCCCCCCGGGCATCGGCTGTCCGGTCATCAGTTCCCTGTCCGGTGCAACCCTGGCGGCAATCGTCACGGAGCCCACCCCCTCCGGCATCCACGATCTCAAGCGGATTTTAGATCTCTGTACCCATTTTAGGGTGCCGGCCTCTGTCCTGATCAACAAATGCGACATCGATACCGGCAACACCGATGCCATTTTGGATTTTCTAAGCGATCGAGGCATTCCGGTTGCCGGCACGTTTCCCTACGATGCCGCCGTCACGGATGCCATGGTCCAGTCGAAGGCCATAACCGAGTTCAGCAGTGGCGAGTGCTGCCGACGAATCGAAACGGCCTGGGCAACCCTGCTGAAACAAGCAGCCGGACTAAAGGCTGCCTGATCCACCCCATCATCATCGATGGTCATTGAAAAGGAGAACACAGAACATGTCGACGATCATTGCCATTCCCAGCGCACACCCCGGAGGCCTGGAAGCGCCTTTGGGCGCTCATTTCGGCCACTGCGACCTCTACACCCTGGTCTCGGTCAGCAACGACAGCATCGACAGCGTCGATATCATCCCCAACGTCCCTCATCAGCAGGGCGGCTGCATGGCACCTGTTCAGTACTTGGCGAGCAAAGGGGCCAAGGCCCTTATCGCCGGCGGAATGGGCCTGAGACCCCTCATGGGATTTCACCAGGTCGGCATTTCCGTTTTTTTCGGTGGAGAGTCCAGAACCGTCGGCGATGCGGTCAACGGCTACATCCAGGGAAGACTGCCTGCGTTTAAAGAGGAAAACACCTGTGGTGGTGGCAACCACTAGCTGACGAACCCTTGCATCCAACCGAACCGCTTCCAGATATCCCGGCAGGAGACCGTCGATGCCCAGTTGGGCATGGACCCCATCGCCCGTAACGAACGGAGAAAGGGATCGTTGCGGCGGCATGACCTCCTTGGATGACTTTACCGGCAGCGAGAGGAACCTCTCCACGGGATCGGAAACGGTCAAGCCCATGCGGCTTCATGGAAGAGGATACCAATGGACCGGGTACACATCATCACCTCCCGCCCCAAGGCTTTCCAAAAACTGGCCCGTCATCTGACGGGATGCCGGATCGAGTGGATGGAAACCGGCCAGGCAGCCCTTGACGGCGCCGAAAGGTCACCCCCCCGTCTTGCCGTCGTCGACGAGTCCCTTTCGGACATGAGCGGTCTGGCGCTGGTCAGGCGCCTCGTGCAGCGAAATCCATGGATCCATGCGGCCGTGGCGACGGGCTTGTCCGAGGAAAGGTTTCACGAAGCCAGCGAGGGGTTGGGGATTTCGGCCCGGTTGCCCCTGGAACCGGATGAATCAGATGCCGTCCGCCTGATGGCCCTTTTGGAGACCGTCGACACCCCATACAGGAATAACACCTGAACCGTTCAAGGTTGTTTGGCAGAAAGAGGACCCTACCCCGATAAACG
>JASFIA010000138.1:0-6491 GCA_050122915.1 Desulfobacterales bacterium
TGCGGAACGACGGCTGCCCCTCTCAACTCTCGTGGAGATGTGTCTTCAATGGTAACCGCCAAAAACCCATCGTCCCCCGTATCGGTTCCCGCCGATGACAATCAGCACTCTGCCATATCCGAGCCCGGTCCGCGCAGGGCCGGAAAGGTTTCCCGTTCGTATCTCATCAACAAGCTCAATTATGTCAATTTCATGAACGGAACCCTCGATATCATTCTGTCCCACAACCGATACGACCGAAAAATCGCCTTTAAGGCCTATCCGATGCCCTGCGAGGGAGAGCGGTTATTCTGCCGCTGGAAGAGCCCGGATCGGGTCGCCGCCGCAAAGGCCACCTATTGCGTCGATCACTTCTTTTTAACGGACGGCGCCAAAGCGCTCAAAGTGACTCCGACTGCCTGCCGATTGACGGAGGACGGCGTCGATTTCGATTTGCCGGAGCGGTGCCTTGAAATTCGAAACCGAAGAGACATTCGGTATTCTTGCCCGAGCATTCCCATCCAGGTCATTCAAAACTCAATGCTATTCAAAGGTTCTCTTCTTGAATTCAGCACAGCCTCCTTCCAGGTGGAACTGGAAGCCAAACCCCCCCAGACGTTTCAGTGCATCGATGCCAACCTGCCATTGGAGATATTCGTCACCGTCGACGACGAAATGGTCTACTCGGGAACGTTTTCCATTATCAAGCAGGGCGGGGGCAGATACACCCGGCTTTTCGTCCTCGCACCCCGGAATGAGTCTCTCCACCGGTTCAACCCCCGGGCGTTCCGGAGCACACGCCTCCGCCTGGTGCCGAGTCCCAATATACTGTTTCGGCACCCCCTGACCGGAAACACAGTCAATTTGAAAGTGGTGGACATATCGGGATCGGGTATGTCGGTATCCGAGCGGCAGGGGGGATCAATACTGCTGCCGGGCTTGATTCTTCCCGATGTGGAGTTGAGCTTTGCCGGCATTCTGCACATCCGGTTCAAGGCCCAGGTGGTCCATCGCAACTTGATAGAGGAAAACGAGTCAAATGGCGATGCATTCAGCGGGCTCGCCATCCTTGACATGGATCGCAACGAACACCTAAAGCTCTTGGCCATTCTTCACCAGGCGGAGAACGAGAGATCCTACATCAACAACGAAGTAGATATGGACGCTCTCTGGGATTTCTTTTTTGAAACCGGCTTTATCTATCCAAAGAAGTACAAATACATCGAAGAAAACAAGGAAGTGATTAAGCAAACGTATTGGAAGCTCTATACTCAGAACCCCACAATTGCCCGTCACTTTATCTACCAGGACAAGGGTCTCATTTTAGGGCATATGGCGATGGTGCGGATCTATGAAAACACCTGGCTGATCCACCACCATGCCGCCCGCAAGCGCGAGCAGATCCGGGCAGGCATCAATGTCCTTCACCAGATCGGCCGGTTCGGCTATGATTCGCACCGTCTGTATTCCATGCACATGAAGTACCTCATTTGCTACTTCCGGCCCGAAAACCACTTCCCCAATAGTGTTTTCGGCGGCTTTGCCAGGCACAATAACAACCCTGATGCCTGCTCCATGGATGCGTTCGCTTATACCCACTTTAATCCACACGCGGATGTCGACGAACCCTTGGCCGACGGCTGGGAGCTGGCGCCCTGCACCCCAACCGACATCCGAGAACTGGCCATCTGGTATGATCATCACTCCGGCGGATTGACACTCGATGCCCTGGATTTGGATCCCCAAACCTTCGATAGCGATCAAGTCATCCGGGAATATCATCGTCTCGGTTTTACCAAGCAGCGGACGCTCTTTGCCTTGAGGCGCCGACATCATCTCTGCGCCCTTTTTTCCATTCATCAGTCGGATATAGGCCTTAACATGTCGGATCTCACCCATTGCGTCAAAGTGTTCGTGCTGGATACACAAGTGATGGGGGCTGAGACGCTTCGAAGCGCTTTGAAGGAGGCTCTTCGCCAAATGGATCTCTCCGAGATGCCGATCCTGATCTTTCCCCAATCTTACGCCGATCAGGAGGCGATCCCCTATGAGAAGATCTATAATCTTTGGGTCATCAACATTCGTTTTTCCGACCACTACTTCGAATTTGTCGACAGGATATTCAAACGCACCCGAGGATAGGCAGCCAGGAAATGGATTCGATCCCATCGCACCAAAACTCGATGGATGTTCCCCTCTACAACAGCCGAATTGTCGACAACTACGTCAAGTTGATTCGAAAGAACTATCCAAACATCGATCCCCAGGATCTGCTGAAATACGCAGGTATGACCTCCTATGAAGTGGCGGATCAAGGTCACTGGTTCTCCCAGCGTCAAATCAACCGATTCCATGAGAAATTGGCCGAGGTCACCCAAAATCCCAATATCGCCAGAGAGGCGGGGCGTTATGCGTCAATGCCCGACGCCATAGGGTTTATGCGGCCCTATATACTGGGTATGGTCGATCCGGAGAGCGCCTATCGAATGGTCAACCGGACCGCCCAAAAATTGACCCGCTCCACCCGCTACGATTCCCATAAACTGGCTGCCAACAAAATGGAGATCATTGCCACCCCGGAGAGGGGGGCACAGGAGCAGCCGTTTCAGTGCGACAATCGTATCGGCCTGTTCGAATCGATCACCCTGATTCTGATCAACAAACTGCCGGTGATCAGCCATCCGGAATGCATGTTTCGGGGGGCACCCCACTGCCGGTATCTAATTTCCTGGGAGAATTCTTTCTCAGATACCTGGAAGCGGATTAAAGGCGGTCTGGGGGTGGCAGCGCCAGTGCTGGCAATCCTCCTCTCCCATGCCTACCCCCAGGTGAGCATGCCCGTAGCGCTATTGACTGCTGCCACTGTTTACATGCTCTTTTCAACGATCTGCAATGTCATTGAAAAAGGCGAATTGAGAAAGAGTGTCACTCATTTGCTGGATTCCACCGATGCGCTCCTCGAGCAGATCAACGTCAATTACAATCGGTCTCTGCTTACCAATGAGATCGGAAAAGCCATCAATTCCCTGACCAATGTTGAGGAGATTCTCAATAATGTGACAACGATCCTGCAAAACCGTCTCGACTTTGACCGGGGCATTATCATTCTCGCCGACGAGAACCGGACGCGCCTCGCTATCCGAGCGGGATACGGGTATTCCAAAGATCAACAGGCGATGGCGAATTCAACGTCTTTCAGCCTTGAAAACCCTGGCAGCAAGGGTGTTTTTGTGGTTTCCTTCAAGAATCAGACATCCTATCTCGTCAACGATATCGGCCAAATACAGGACGATCTATCGCCTAAAAGTCTGGAATTCGCCAGGTCCATGGGGGCTCTGGCTTTTATCTGCTGTCCGATCGTTTGTGACGGCGAATCTTTAGGTTTGCTGGTGGTGGACAATGTGAATTCCAAGCGGTCCCTGGTCCAGAGTGACCTGGATTTGTTGAAGGGGATTTCATCGGCACTGGGGGTGAGCCTAAAAAACGCTGAGCTGATCGAGGCAAAAGAGCGTCAGTTCAATTCACTTATTCGAGTGCTGGGGGCCAGTATCGATGCAAGGGATCCCATGACCATGGGGCATTCGGAGAAAGTGACGGAATACGCCATAGGGATCTGCGATGAGCTGCGCATGGAGCCGAACTACAAGGAGGCGGTGCGTGTGGCGGCTCTGCTTCATGACTATGGAAAGATCGGCGTTCCGGATGCGGTCTTGAAAAAGCCCGGCCGCCTGACCCGAAAAGAGGTGGATACGGTACAGACCCACGCTCTGAAAACGAAACAGATATTGGAGGAGATTCG
Organism: Desulfobacterales bacterium; assembly: GCA_050122915.1. Taxonomy (GTDB): domain Bacteria; phylum Desulfobacterota; class Desulfobacteria; order Desulfobacterales; family UBA5852; genus CALNZV01. The sequence goes on from JASFIA010000138.1 coordinate 3,779, forward strand.
ATTCGAGGGCATTTACAAAGCCGTCCCAGAAATTGCAGGTGCTCATCACGAGAAGGTCGACGGCAGCGGCTACCCCTTAGGCCTCAAGGGGGAGGAGATCAACATGGGGGCTCGGATCATCGCTGTCGCCGATTTCTTCGATGCGATCACCTCGAAGCGCCACTACCGGGATCCCATGGGAGATCAGGAAGCGATCGAGAAGCTGATAAGCCAGTCGGGGCGCCATTTCGACACGGCTGTGGTGAATGCATTTATCCTATACTACAAGAGGGCCTACCCGCAAAGCTTCCAGCCCCAGGCCCTCTCGGCATAAGCGCCCGCCTATCCGCTTTGCCCAATCCGTGCAGCTGCGGCCCCTGGCCGCCGAGAGGGGCGATCATACACCGCCACCCTCTCCCCTCCGGCCTTCAACGTTTCCAGATAGTCCTGATCGAGGCCCAATCCCCAAGGGGCGACCCGGTCTCTGCCGGGAGGTGTCCCCTTCATGGGGGTGTCTGCCTGGATGAGCAGAATCCTGGAGCCGATATCGGCCCACAGATCCCCTGTCACCACGCTCTTCGATAGAAAAGCGGCAGCATTCCCAAGGATTTCGGTTTCGCCCACATGGGTGCCGACCTGGCATCGCTTCCCGCCGGCTTCGACCATTTCCACCATTTTGATCGATGACTGGAGCCCGCCGCATTTGGAGACCTTGATGTTGAAGACATCGCAGGCGTCGGCGTCCAGCAGCCGCCTGACGTCATCGACGCTGCAAACGGATTCGTCCAGGATGACCGGCAGTCCCACCTGTTTCCTGAATGCTTTGAGGCCTTCGATATCGTCGGGTCGAAGGGGCTGCTCCACTCCGGTCAACCCGAACCCCTCGAGGGCGTTCATTTGTTTCAGGGCGGTCTCAAGGGTCCATTTCCCGTTGGCCTCGATCCGAAGATCCAATTCGCGACCGCCCAATTTCCGTACCATGGCCACCCGACGGGAATTTTCCCGAATATCGTCCCCGAGGATCACTTTGGCCGCCTTGAGGTCCAATTTTTCCCGAAGCATCGGGAAAAGATCCCTGATGACGGTCTCGTTCAGAAAGGGGATCGACAGAGACGTCAGAACGGTTTTGACCCTCTCCGGTCGAGACAACAGCATGTCGAGGGACTGGCATTTCAGCTGACCGACAGCGTCGATCAGGGCCAGATCGACGGCCGCAAGGACACACTGGCATGGCGCCATATGACGGGTGTGGCATTCCTTGTCCAACTGATCGATGAGACCACCAACCTCCTCGACATGCTCGATGCGAGCATCAAACAGCAGAGGGGCGGCGATCCGTCCAAGGGTATCGGTCACCGATTCTCGGGTTTCGCCGGTTACGTAAGGCCTCGGCACGCACTCCCCCCAACCCGTTATGCCGTTCTCGAGGACGATGGCCAGCAGCAGAGAATCGGCCTGAATTCGAAACGCCTGGGGCGAATGGAAACGGATGCTGAACGGGCGGGAGAAATGATAGATATCGATCCGGTTGATTTTCATGGGCGGCAGGGGCCTACTCTTTGGTAACCGTTATGGAAGAAATCTCAGGACTTTCGGGCTTCGATGGCCGCTCGTTCGGCTGCCAGTTCGGAGAGAAGTCTGCCCAAGGGCCAGTGTTCGGAGGTAGGGGTCAGGGATGCCCAAAGGGGCCGCGGCATGGGGCTTTGGCGGTAAGCACCAACAAGCGTGTGAAGCTCCTTCTCGGTCATGCCGGACATGACGATCGCCAAAGGGGCATCCGCGGGGCTCTGTGCCGGGGGGATGTTCTCCCGGTTTAAAAGATCCCCCACCTCATCGTCGAGATGAACCCTTCCCACGAAAACGACCGGCAAGTCACTGAATCCAAGGGCGTCGATGCCTTCCTGAAAACTGCGGCGCATGGCGTCGTCCATACCGCATACGAGGAGGCCCCGCGGGCCGTACATGGGTTTTTGCGAGGATTTTTCAACTTTGGTGAAGGTGTCTTTCGAATCGGTCATACCGCCTCCTGTTGACAACGGCCCGAGCAGCAATCGACGGATGTGCCCAATGGACCTGTTAGACGACCATGGCTACCGCCACCGATCGGGCCTTCTCTTCTCCAAAAAGCCTCTTCACCAGCTCGATGGCAAATTCGAGGGCGGTCCCCGGACCCTGGCTGGTGGTCACCAGACCGTCCGTGACGACTCTGGCGTCGTCCGGCGCTTTGGAGAGTCGGTCTCTGAAGGACGGATGGCAGGTGGCCCGGCGGCCATCGAGAAGGCCAAAGGGTTCCAGAACAACGGCTGGAGCCGCGCAGATTGCGGCATAGGGCCGACCCGCGTCCCTATGCCGCATTAGCATCGCTTTTAGCCCATGGGTGTCCCGGAGGTTTTCCGCCCCGGGGATCCCCCCGGGCAGAACGATCATATCGTAGGACTTACTCAGGCAGTCTTCCAGCCTGCAGTCCCCGGTGATGGTGACGCCTCGTGAAGCGGTTACCTGAAGCTCGCCGACGGATGCCACCGTGACATGGGCCCCAGCTCTTCGGAGGACATCGATGATCGCAACGGCCTCGATCTCTTCGGTCCCGTCGGCAATGGGCACCAAAACGGTCTTAAGGGGCTTTTCCATGATTCATACCCATTGGTATTTGAGCCGTTTATTCGGGTAAATAGGGAGTGAGGTCCTTGACGAACTGGGTCAAGACCTTGAATCCTTCAGCTGTCAGCGCGTC
>JASFIA010000139.1:0-6436 GCA_050122915.1 Desulfobacterales bacterium
TGGAAGCGGATAGCCTCACGCCTGGGGGTGAATATTGACGGCGCACACCTTTAATTCGGGGATACCGCAGACAGGATCCAGGGCCGTGTTGGTGAGCCGGTTTGCCGCTGCCTGAGCATAGTGGAACGGGATGAAGATTGTACCGTTCACAGCCTTTTCCGAAATTTTGGCCACCGCCGTGATGGTCCCCCTTCGGGAGGAAACGGAGACCATTTTCCCGTCATCGATCCCCAGGGATTTGGCATCCCCCCGGGAAATCTCCACAAAGCTTTCCGGGGCCCGATCCATGATGCCCTCGGACTTCATGGTCATGGTGCCGGTATGGTACTGATAGAGAACCCGCCCGGTAGTCAGGTAGAAGGGATAGGCGGCATCCGTCTGCTCAGCGGGGGGAATCCAGTCGATGGCGTGAAATTTCCCCTTGCCGCGGGTGAACTGCTCCTTGTGCAGGATAGGGGTTCCCGGATGCTCGATGGTGGGGCAAGGCCAGTGGATCCCCACCTCATCGATCCGCTCATAGCTGATCCCGGCATAGGAAGGGGTGACCCGTCGGATTTCATCGTAGATGGCCTCGCTGTCGGGATAGACCCAGTCATGCCCCATCCGTTTGGCGATGCCGGAAAGGATTCGACAATCCGGCATGGCGTCCCCCGGCGGTTCGACGGCCTTCCGGATCCGCTGAACCCGGCGCTCGGTGTTGGTGAAGGTGCCGTCCTTTTCTGCGAAACAGGCCGCCGGCAAAACCACGTGGGCTTTTTGGGCGGTTTCCGTCAGGAAGATGTCTTGAACCACCAAGAAGTCCAGATGCTCCAGGCAGGCTTCGGCATGGGCGATGTCCGGATCCGATACCATGGGGTTCTCTCCGATGACGTACAGTGCCTTCAATCGTCCGTCATGGGCGGCGGGTAGCATTTCCGTGACCTTCATACCCGGTTGATCCGAGAGGCCGGTCACCTCCCAGGCCGCCTCCATCTTCTGGCGGGCGTCGTCGCTGTTCACCGGTTGATAGGCCGTGAAGACATTGGGCAGGCCTCCCATATCGCAGGCGCCCTGAACGTTGTTCTGGCCGCGGAGCGGATTGACGCCTCCCCCTTCTTTTCCCATGTGACCACAGAGCATGGCCAGATTGGCTAAGGATTTGACGTTGTCCGTCCCGCTCACGTGCTGGGTGATCCCCATGCAGTAGAGAATGCTGCCCGCCCTGGCGCCGGCAAACAGTCTTGCGGCGTCAGCGAGCTGATCACCGGGGATACCCGTTATCTCCTCCACGTGATCAGGGGTGTATTTCTGAACGGTCTGCTTGAGGGCATCGAAGTCCTCGGTCCGGGTTTCCACGAACGTCTTGTCGTAGAGATCCTCAGCGATGATGACGTTCATCATGCCGTTGATCCAGGCCACATCGGTGCCCAGCTTGGGTCTCAGCCAGCTGTCGGCAAACTGGGTCATTTTGATGCGTCGGGGATCCACCACCAGCAGCTTGGCGCCTTTGAAGCTGACCGCCCGCTTGACGAAGGAGGAGATGACCGGATGGTTTTCCGAGGTATTGGATCCGGTTATGAGGATAACGTCTGCTTTTTCAATGCAGGCGATGGTGTTGGTCATTGCGCCACTTCCGAAGGCTGCGGCCAGACCGGCCACGGTGGAGCTATGTCAGAGCCGGGCGCAATGATCGACATTGTTGGTTTTGAGCACCCCTCTGGCGAACTTCTGGGCCAGATAATTCTCTTCGTTGGAAATCCTGGCGGATGTGAGCATCCCGATGGCGTCGGAGCCATGCTGAGTCTTGATGTCGGCAAGTTTTGCGGCAACGAGGTCGAGGGCCTCGTCCCATGTGGCGTTTCGCAACGCCCCGTTTTCCCGGATGAGGGGAGTGGTCAACCGATCGCCGGAGTGGATGAAGTCGTGACTGAATCGCCCTTTGACGCACAGGCTGCCGAAATTGGGAGCTATTTCCTCCGCTCCGGTGACCTTGACGACGTTTCCGTCTTTGACATGAAGAAGCATCTGGCAACCCACACCGCAATAGGTGCAGGTGGTCCGCACAGGGGTCATCTCCCAGGGGCGGTGACGATAGCGAACGTTTTTCTCCATCAGGGCGGCCACCGGACAGGCTTGGATGCATTCCCCGCAGAAAACGCAGTCCGAATCCCGGTATGGCTTGTCGCCGGCGGCAATGATCTTGGTTTCCGCACCGCGAAATCCGAAGCTGATCGCTTTGTTGACCTGAACCTCGTTGCAGGCCTGAACGCACCGGCCGCAAAGAATGCAGCGGGAAAAGTCTCTGACGATGAAGGGATTGACGTCCTCAAGGGGATACCGTGATTGGGTGCGGGGGTAATCTTCACCGGTGACTTGGTAGCGATAGGCCAAATCCTGCAGCCGGCAGTCCCCCCATATCGGACAGAGCTCGGGGCTGTGGTCCTCTCCCTCCACCTTGAGTTGGAATTCAGTCCAATCCCCCGTGTCGGAGCCCCTGGCAGCGCAATTGTGGTTGCCCGAAGAAAGCATCAGTTTGAGAATGGTTCTGCGGGCCTGGATCACCCCGGGAGACTCCGTTCGAACCACCATGTTCCGACCGGCTGGAGTGGCACAAGCGGCCAGAAGGCTCCTGGCTCCCTCCACCTCCACCACACAGATCCGGCAGGCACCCGTGGCCGTGGTTCCCTTCAAATGGCAGAGAGTCGGTATGTCGATGCCGTTTCGGCGGGCAACATCAAGGATGGTTTCACCAGCCTCAAAGGTGAATTCGTGCCCATTCATGACCAGAATAGTGGCGTCGCTCATGATCGTTTATGATCTCCTTTATAAAAATGGCGGATCGACCCCTGTGCTACGTCAGGGATAAGATGAAATTTTTATAGAAAACAGCGATTGTTGTCAATGCGGTAATTGGCGAACGGAGCGCCCCTGGTTTTCGGCCACGCCCATTGGGATCACGAGAACAGGTCGAGGGTCAGCCGTCTGTTTGCGATGGCGGAAAGAACCGTCGAAAAAAACGATTCGCGACTCACCCCGAATGTCACGGTACCGTCCAGGGTTCGTACCGAGAATGTGCCCTTGTCTTTCTCCTTCGCACCGGCCGTCAAAATGAGTGGAATCTGCTGAAGCTGAGCCTCTCGGACTTTTTTGTTGAGGCTTTCCGCCCGGTTGTCCACATGGGCCCGGATGCCGTTGTCGAACAGATCGGCACAAACGGTGTCGGCAAAGGGGATCAGATCGTCGTTGATCGGAAGGACGATGGCCTGCACGGGGGCCAGCCACAAGGGGAATTTTCCGGCAAAGTGCTCGATCAGGATGCCGAAAAAGCGTTCGATAGACCCGAACACCACCCGATGGATCATAATCGGACGTTGGCGCTGGTTGTCCTTGCCGACATAGGTCAAATCGAAGCGCTCAGGCAGCGACATGTCCAGTTGGACGGTGCCGCACTGCCAGGTTCTGCCGAGGGCATCCTTGATATGCAAATCGATTTTCGGGCCGTAAAAAGCCCCATCGCCCTCGTTGATTCGGTATTCGCTGCCGTAATCGTCAAGGGCTTCCTGCAGGCCTCTGGTGGCCTCCTCCCACTGCGCGTCGGTGCCGATGGACTTGTCGGGCCGCGTGGAGAGTTCCAGATGGAAATCGAGACCAAAGGTTTTGTACACCTGCTCGCTGAGCTTCAGGACGCCAAGGATTTCCTCACGGATCTGATCCGGCCTCATGAATATGTGGGCGTCGTCCTGATGGAAGGCCCGTACCCTGAACAGCCCGTTCAGGACGCCGGACAGTTCGTGGCGGTGGACCAGGCCGATCTCTGAGGCCCTGAGAGGCAACTCGCGATAGGAATGGGGGCGGGAATTGTAGAGCAGCATCCCACCAGGGCAATTCATGGGCTTTATGGCATAGTCGACGTCATCCACCACGGTGGTGTACATGTTTTCCCGATAGTTGTCCCAGTGACCGCTGCGCATCCATAGATCCTTGTTGAGCAGGATGGGCGTTTTCGTCTCGACGTATCCGGCCCTGCGATGCGCTTCGCGCCAGTAATCGAGCAGGGTGTTCCAGACCACCATTCCCTTGGGATGGAAAAAGGGCATTCCGGGCGCCTCTTCGTGGAAACCGAAGAGATCAAGTGCTTCCCCTATTCTCCGGTGATTTCTCCTCTTGGCCTCCTCGATAAAATGGAGATGGGCTTTCAGGTCTTTTTTGTCGTAGAACGCAGTCCCGTAGATTCTCTGCAGCTGTGCCTTGGCTTGATCGGCGCGCCAGTATGCACCGGACACCCTCATGAGCTTGAAGGCCTTAACGAAGCCGGTATGGGGCAGATGGGGCCCACGGCAAAGATCCGTAAACTCCCCCTGCCGGTAAAAGGAGATGGTGCCGTCGTCCAACTCGGAAATCATTTCGAGCTTGTAGGGCTCGTCCTTGTAGAACGCCATTGCCTCCTCCTTACCGACCTCATGGCGTTCGATAGGAAGCTTGTCTTTGACGATTTGCTTCATCTCGGCTTCAATCTTTGCAAAATCGTCTTCCGACACCGGCTCCATGTCGATATCATAGTAAAACCCGCCGTCGACTGCGGGGCCGATGGTCAGTTTTGCGTTCTTATAGAGCCTCAAAATGGCTTGGGCCATCACGTGGGCAGCGCTGTGCCGAAGCACCTCGAGGGCCTCGGGATCCTTGGTTGTGATCAGCCGCACCGAGGCGTCGGCGTCAATCGGTCGGTTCAGATCAACCAGATCGCCGCCCAGTTCCATGGCCACGCAGTTTCTTGCCAATCCCTCCGAAATGCTCAACGCCACATCGTGACCCGTGGGACGCCGGCTAAAGGTCTTTATGCTTCCATCAGGAAGTGTTATGGTAATCATTGTCCCTCGCATGGGCTTGCAGGTTAACGGCGACGGCAGTCGCGCACCCGATCCCGGTCAGTATCTGCCTGGCAGGTGCTGCCGCATCGAATGGGAAAACTAAGGGAAAGGTATCGGTGGGTCAAGAGAAAAGCGGGGAGTGTATCTCCCCTGAACGGCTCCATTTCGTGGCGACGCCCGGGGCGTTGGAGCGCGCCGCGTCGGGTATTCGGGATCAACGCGAAATCGCGGTTGATGTTGAAGCGGACTCCATGTTCCATTTCCAGGAAAAGGTCTGCCTGATCCAGATCGCCACCCAACGGACCGTATTCATCATCGACCCACTGAGCTGCGGCGACCTGTCGCCACTGGGCCCCGTGTTCGGAGACGAAGAGATCCGTAAAATCTTTCACGGTTCGGATTTCGATGTCCGATCCCTCTATCGTGACTTTGGCATCGATATCCGCCACCTCTTCGACACCGAACTGGCGGCACGGTTTCTCGGTATCAAAGAAAGCAGCCTGGAGGCGCTGCTGGCCTCGCGGTTCAATGTTCGTCTGGACAAACGTTTTCAGCGAAAAGATTGGTCGAAAAGGCCGCTTCCTGAGGACATGATTGCCTATGCGGCAGGGGATGTCCTTCACCTCATCCCCTTGGCCCATCAGTTGGAGACGGAACTCGAGAGCCGGAATCGGTTGAAGTGGGTCGAAGAGGAGTGCCACCACTTGAGCAGGGTCCGCCCGCTCAATCACCAGGAGGAACCTCTCTTTTTAAGCATCAAAGGCGCCGGACGGCTGCCACCCCCCAAACTGGCGGTTCTAGAGAAGCTGCTGCGGTTCCGGAGGAAAATCGCCGAAGAAAAAGACCGGCCGCTGTTCAAGGTGGTCAGCAACCGCGCCTTGCTGAAAGTTGCGGCCGACCTTCCCCAAACACTGGAGGCACTTCAAGAGACCAATACCTTCAGCACCTCACAGATCCGGATGTACGGCAAGTCGATTTTAGAAGCGGTTAACGCCGGGCTTAAAATCCCGAAAAAGGACCTGCCCCGGTATCCGCGGAAATCATCCCCGCGGCTGCCGGCGGTAGTACCCCGCAGGGTTCAGGCCTTGAAAGCCTGGAGAGACCGCCAGGCCGACACCCTTGGCATGGATCCGGGGCTCGTGATCAACAAAACAATGATTCAAGCCATCGCAATGGAAAATCCATGTGATGTCAAGGCGCTGGACCGTATTCCGGAGCTTCGCCTCTGGCGAAAAAGGGCTTTCGGGAAAGCGATTGTCGACACGTTGAAACCGGTTTTGTGACGACTCCCCGACGGTGCCATCCCTCACTAGGACGAGGCACCCATGGTGCTCTCCAACAGCTGCTTGAGCCCGGCAAGGGTCCCTTTCCAGCTGATGCCGTCCCCAACCATCAAAGCAACGATGACCGCGTCCTCGACGCTGACCTCCATGACGATCTCCTCGTCACGAATTTTGAAGACCGCTTCCCCCCATCGTTCCGCAGGCAGCCCGACCGCTTCGCAATCGTAGTCCGTCCGCATCTCGCCTGTCATCCGAACGTCAGACATGATCCCCTCCCCATTGGTTCTGGTCTGATGGCGTCACTCC
>JASFIA010000140.1:0-6406 GCA_050122915.1 Desulfobacterales bacterium
CAGAAACGCGACCGGAAAGTGCGCCTTCAGATAGGCCGTCTGATAGGCAATAAGAGCGTAGGCGGCGCTGTGAGACTTGTTGAAACCGTAGCCCCCGAACTTTTCCATTAGATCGAAGATGGCCTTCGCCTTGCCTTCGGGGTGATTGTTCTTCCGTGCCCCCTCCATGAAAAGCTCCCGGTGCTCGGCCATTTTTTCGGCAATCTTCTTCCCCATCGCCTTTCTGAGACCGTCGGCATCGGCCATGGTGTAGCTGGCCAAAACACCGGCGATTTTCATGACCTGCTCCTGGTAAAGGATGACGCCGTAGGTCTCCTTGAGTATCGGTTCGAGTTCGGGCAGCAGATACTCGACGGGTTTGCGACCGTGCTTGCGCTCCACGAAGTCGGTCACCATTCCGCTGTCCAAGGGGCCGGGGCGATACAAGGCCACGAGCGCCGTGATGTCGGCGAAGGAGGCGGGCTTGAGCCGGACGAGCAAGTCCTTCATGCCCGAACTTTCCAGCTGAAAGACGCCGGTGGTGTCGGCAGCCGACAATAGGCTGAAGGTATCGGTGTCCTCGAGGTTTAAAGTGGACATATCCGGGGGCGTTATTCCTTGCTGCGCGATAAGTCGAAGGGTGTGATCGATGACCGTGAGGTTTCTCAATCCAAGAAAATCGAATTTTACCAGTCCGATTGTCTCCACATACTTCATGTCGAACTGGGTTACGACCTCCCCCTTCTTGCCCCGATAGAGGGGGAGGTATTCCACGAGGGGACGGTCGCCGATGACGACCCCGGCGGCATGGGTGGAGGCATGTCGAGGAAGCCCCTCCAATACCCGGCATATATCCAGCAGGTCGGCAACGGATTTATTACTGTTGGCCAGTTCGGAAAATTTGGGCTCCCGTCGAATGGCGTCGGCCAGTTTGATGTTGAGGACGTCCGGCACCATCTTTGCGATGGTATCCACCTCTTTCAAGGGAATATCCAGGGCTCGCCCCACGTCTCTGATCACGGCTCGGGTCTTTAGCTTTCCATAGGTGATGATCTGGGCGACGTAGTCACCGCCACCGTATTTGTCCACGACGTATTTAAACACCTTCTCACGGCCGTTGATGCAAAAATCCACATCGATGTCCGGCATGGAACTCCTGGAGGGGTTCAGAAACCGCTCGAAGATAAGCCCGTGCTCAATGGGATCCAGATCGGTGATGCCCATGGCATAGGCCACGATGCTCCCTGCGGCGGACCCCCTGCCGGGACCGACCGGAACGCCATTTTCTCTCGCGAATCGGATAAAATCGGCAACGATGAGAAAATAGCCGGGGAAACCCATCTGGGTAATGATGCCGATTTCATAGTCGAGGCGCTCGTCATAGACACGTTGATCGATGTCCGGCCGCCGGGCGCGAATCTGTTTGAGCCGCCGGCGATAGCCTTCCCGGGCGACATCGGCGAAGTGATCGTCCACGCTCCGGTTTTGAGGAGTGGGAAACGTCGGGAAGTGATAGTTGAAATCGAAGGCGTACTCGCAGCGCTCGGCTATGGCCACCGTGTTGTCCAAGGCACCTGGAAAATGGCCGAACGAGGCCGCCATCTCGGCTGTCGGCTTGAAATAGAGCTGATCGGTGCCGAACCGGAAGCGGTTGGTTTCCTTGACGGTTTTACCTGTCTGGATACAAAGCAGCACGTCATGGGCCCGAACGTCGGTTTTGTCCAGATAGTGGCAATCGTTGCTGGCGACCAAGGGGATCGACAGTCTGCGGCTGATATCGAGCAGAGCGTCGTTGACCGCGTCCTGGGCGGGGATGCCGTTGTTCTGGACCTCCAGGAAAAAGTTGCCCTCCCCAAAAACCCCTTCGTACCAGCGGGCCGATTCCTCGGCCAAATCCATCCGGCCCTGCCGGATTCGCATGGGAATCTCGCCCTGGAGGCAGGCCGACAGGCCGATCAGCCCGGCGCAGTGGGCTTGAAGGACGTCCCTGTCGATACGCGGTTTGTAGTAAAATCCATCCAGCTGCGCGATGGACGCCAGCTTGCAGAGATTCCGATAACCGGTCTGGTTTTCCGCGATGAGAACCAAATGGTTGACGCCCTTCGTATCCGCAGGGGTCTTGTCGTCCAAGCGCCTTGGAGCCAGGTACATCTCACAGCCGATAATGGGCCGAATCCCCGCGTGCACGGCCTTCTGGTGAAATTCGACCGCCCCGAACATGGTGCCATGGTCGGTGACGGCCACCGCAGGCATGCCGTAGTCCCGGACTCGATCGAGAAGAGGGTCGAGACGTATGGCGCCATCGAGAAGGCTGTATTGGGTGTGGACATGAAGGTGAACGAATTGGGGTGCAGGGTGTGCCATCAGGGTGTCACTCCATCGGTTCGGGTCCGTGCGGTCATCGACGGCAGGGACTCGTCAACAGGGGCTTCAGGTGGTGCGGCGGCCGGAGCGTGAGAGCAGAGCGGGACGGACAATCGATCCCGGCGGATAGCCGGGATCGACTGACAGGCTTAGTCCAAGCGGTAGTTGGGAGCCTCTTTGGTGATGATGACGTCGTGGACGTGGCTTTCCTTGAGACCGGCACCGGTAATCTTCATGAAGCGCGCTTTTTCCCTCAATTCTTCCAGCGTCCGACATCCCACGTACCCCATACCGGATTTCAGACCGCCGATCAATTGATGGAGATTGGAGGACAAGGAGCCCCGGTAGGGCACCCGGCCGACGATCCCCTCGGGAACGAGCTTGTCCGCATCTTCGTCGTCCCCCTGGTAGTATCGGTCTTTGCTTCCCTGTTTCATGGCTTCGAGGGAGCCCATTCCCCTGTAGACCTTGTAGGTGCGACCCTGGAAGAGAATAAGTTCGCCGGGACTCTCCTCGGTACCGGCAAACAACCCTCCTACCATGACGCAATGGGCCCCGGCGCCGATTGCCTTGGTCACATCCCCGGAATACTTGATACCACCGTCTGCGATGAGGGGGACACCGGACTTGGCGGAAGCCGGACGGCAGTTCATAATGGCGGTTACCTGGGGAACACCGATGCCGGCCACAATCCTCGTGGTGCAAATGGATCCAGGACCGATCCCCACCTTCACCCCGTCGACGCCTGCACCGATCAGATCTTCGGTGCCCTTTGCCGTGGCGACATTGCCGGCGACAAGATCGGTATCCGGAAAAGAGGCCTTCAGGGCCTTGACCGATTCAATGACGTTTCCGGAATGACCGTGGGAGGTGTCGATGCACATCACGTCGACACCGGCGCGGATGAGGGCTTCGGCGCGGGCTTCCATTTCCGGCCCCACCCCGACGGCTCCCCCGACACGTAGACGGCCCAGGCTGTCCTTGCAGGCATTGGGGTATTTTTTGATTTTCTCGATGTCTTTGATCGTAATCATGCCGATCAGCCGGCCGTTGTTATCCACCACCAGCAGTTTTTCAATACGGTGTTCGTGCAGGAGCTTTTTGGATTCCTCAAGACTGATGCCTTCGGAGACGGTGATCAGTTTGTCCTTGGTCATCACCTGAGAGACGGTTTTTTCCATATCCGTTTCGAAGCGCAGATCGCGATTGGTAACGATGCCGACGAGTTGCTCGTTGCGGACCACCGGAAGCCCCGAAATCCGGTATCGGGCCATGATGTCGAGCACTTCCTGGACCTTCTGCTCCGGATGAATGGTGACGGGATCGACGATCATGCCACTTTCGGATTTCTTGACCTTGTCGACCTCTCGGGCCTGGTCTTCGATGCTCAAGTTGCGGTGGATGAATCCCAAGCCCCCTTCCCTGGCCATGCAGATGGCGGTGTCCGCCTCGGTAACCGTATCCATGGCAGCACTGACCAGGGGGATGTTCAAGGTCAGATTCCGGGTAAGTCTGGTGGTGACACTAACATCCCTCGGAACCACGTCGGAATAGCTGGGAATCAGTAATACGTCATCGAAGGAATAGGCCTCCTCAGGAGGGATTTTACTCATGGAATCCTCCGGTATCTCTTTTGGGGATAGGAAAATGAAAAAGTGCCTCTGCAGCGGGATCAGGCACTTTGGAGCAACCCGGCGACCAATGGCAATCGAAGGGCCAATAACCGATCCGGGCCGATTTGACTGGCACCCATAGCAGAAGGACGGGGCTTTCGCAATCCCTTATTTGGGCGCCCTTGTTGACAACCCCCATGCCTCGTACTAAATGATGGCCTTTGCTCCGCCCTGGTAGACAACGGCTCTACAGGCTGCGGCTTCCACGACCCCTTTGGTGCGGTACCCACTCATGCTGATTCCTATCAACGCGAAAAACCCTCAATTACGGCTCATCAGAAGGGTCGTCGACATCATCGAGCGAGGAGGCGTCGTGGCCTATCCGACAGACACCTGTTATGGCATCGGTTGCGACATCATGAACAAGAAGGCCATCGAAAAAGTCTATCTCCTCAAACAGCAGGACCGCAACAAGCCGTTCAGTTTCATGTGTTCGGATCTTACCAATATCAGCGACTACGCCAAAGTCTCCAACTATGCCTACAAGACCATGAGGCGGCTCCTGCCCGGACCCTATACCTTCATTCTGGAGGGATCGCGGCTGGTGCCGCGCATCATGCTGACCCGGAGAAGAAGCGCCGGTATCCGCGTTCCAGACCATGCCATCTGCCAGGCCCTGGTCCGGGAATTGGGCAATCCCATCATCACCACGAGCGCCACCGCACCGGATGGCGACATTTTCGAGGATGCATCTCTCCTGCACGATTATTTCGGAGCACGGATCGACGCTGTCATCGACGGGGGAAGCATCAGAGGGGAGCAGTCGAGCATTGTTTCATTGATCGCGGACGAACCTGAGGTGATTCGTCATGGTTCCGGCGATGTCAGCCTATTCGAGTGATCCTGCTGGGTCGCCGAAAACCGCCAGGCGCTATCGGTGTTGATCAATTGGAGCATACCGGTAAGAGGCGGTCACCCGGGACGAACCGCCGTCAGGTTTCCATCCCCTGAAAAGGGAATCCGCCAGGGAGGAAAGAAAGGACAACTTCTTCTCCGGTGCGTAGACGACACTCGGGCGCCCGTCGATACCCGCCAGTTGGCCGGTCCATGAGATGGCATCCTCCAGATTGCCGATCCGGTCCACCAGCCCCAATGTTTTGGCCTCTTCTCCGGTCAATATTCGACCATCGGCCAACTCCTCAACGGCTTTGACATCCATTCCGCGGCCCTTGGCGATCGCGGCAACGAACTGACGGTGCAGCTTGTCCACGAAGTCCTGGAGAAACTGCCGGTCCTGATCGGTCATCGGTCTCACCGGTGATCCCACGTCCTTCATTTCTCCGCTTTTGACCACCACCGGTACCAGTCCGATTTTATCCAACAACTCCTTCACATTGGTGTATTCCATGATGACGCCTATGCTGCCGGTAATGGTCCCGGGGTTGGCGATGATGCCATCGGCTCCGGCGGCCACGTAATAGCCGCCCGAGGCAGCCACCGATCCCATGGAGGCGATCACTTTCTTCGTCTCCACGGTGCGCTCCACCTCGCGGTATATTTCCTGGGCAGGTCCCACCACCCCTCCCGGAGAATCGATGCGCAAAATGATGGCTTTGATGCTCTCGTCTTCTCTGAAGCGCCTCAGACTGTCGACGACGTCTCTGGATTGGGTGATCACACCGCTGATGTCCACAATCCCGAGCTTATCCCCCCCAATAGATCCGAATCCCCCATATCCTCTGTCTCGGGTGCCTAAATATGCCAGAAGAGACACTGCGATGGCGGTGACTGACACCAGGGCTGAGAAGACAAGAAAGGAAAAGAGAAATGGGTGTCTGCGTGAAAACATGTCGAAGACTCTAAGGCGCAGTGCACGCCCGTTGATTTAAGATGGAGAAACCCCGGTTGGGAAGTGGGATCGCCTGCGGCCCGGTCCGGCCGGGCCGCAAGCGAGGCAGGCGGCTCAGTTTTCGTCGGTTTTCGGCGCGTCCGTAGTCGAATCGTCGTCGTTTCCGGAGAGTTTCTCGGCGAGATTCTCTCTCAGCAACTCGCCGAAGCTGGATGTCGGCGATTTCATGTTGCTGACGTAATCGCTAAGAATGCTCTGATCATCGTCCATTTCCAATCGCTTGATGGACAGGCCGATTCTCCGCTCGTCGCTGTTGATGTTCATGACCTTTGCAGTAATGACATCGCCAACATTAAACAGTCCGACGGGAGTCTTGATTTTCTCCTTGCTGATCTCGGAGACGTGAACCAACCCTTCGATCCCCTCCTCTAGCTCGACGAAAATCCCGAAGTCGGTCAGGTTGGTGATGGTTCCTGTGATTTCTTTCCCCACTTCGTAGCGCTCCGCAACACTCCGCCACGGATCGTCTTGAAGCTGCTTGATCCCCAGGGAGAAGCGCTCGTTGTCCTTCTCGATATCCAGGACGATCGCCTGTACCACA
>JASFIA010000141.1:0-6396 GCA_050122915.1 Desulfobacterales bacterium
AACCGGCTTCCGCCGGAGGGGCCGGCTGCCGGCGATCCGCCAGAAGATGATCTTCATCCGGCAGCTTGGGGGGCCTGACCACGCTCAGGGGGACCAACCGATCATGATCACCGAAATCAAAGGCTCGAACCATGGCACTGAAGTGGTTTAAAAAAAAGCAAACCGAAAAGGTCCAACCGCCGGAAGCGTCCCAGGATCACCTGAGGCCTTCTGTCGACGATGAGGTTCCGGGTGAAAAGGCCGCCGGCAGAGGAAATGACATCGAAACGCATGAGGCGACTGAGGCCGTGGGCAAGCCCCCCGACGGCAGCGGTCTGGAAGAAGCTCCCCCGGCTCGGGAGACGCCAGCGGGCGGGGATGAAGACGATGTCGGTACCGACGACGGGGGCCAGGAGCAAAGGAGCGGCTTTTTCAAACGCCTCAAGAAAGGACTCACCAAGACCCGTGAGTTTCTCAATACCGACATCGAAGATCTCTTCCGGGGCGGCAGGAAGCTCGACGAGGCCATGCTGGAGGATCTGGAAGAACTGCTGATCACCTCGGACATCGGTGTTCAGACGACCATGGACATCATTGAAAGGGTCTCCAAGAAATCATATCAAATCAAGCATGCCGCGGATTTGAAAGCCATATTGAAAGAGGAGATCTCGGCAATCATCGACACCTTCGCCCCCCCACCCCAGGCGGCCGAGACCCGCCCCCATGTCATCATGGTCGTCGGAGTCAACGGCGTGGGGAAAACCACTACCATCGGCAAACTTGCCGCACGATATGCCGAATCCGGCAAGAAGGTGCTGATCGGAGCCTCGGACACTTTCCGGGCCGCCGCCATCGAGCAGTTGTCCGTCTGGGCCGATCGTTCCGGATCCCAGATTGTCCGCCACCGGGATCATGCCGATCCCGCGGCCGTAGCTTTCGACGCCGTCGATGCCGCCATTGCCCGCAAGGCGGACGTGGTGCTAATCGACACGGCTGGCCGTCTCCACACCAAGGTGAACCTTATGGAGGAGCTGAAAAAAATCAAGCGATCCCTGGCCAAACGCCTTCCGGAGGCGCCCCATGAAACTCTGCTGGTCTTAGATGCGACTACCGGTCAAAACGCCCTGTCCCAAGCCGCCCTCTTCAACGATGCCATCGAACTAAGCGGTCTGGCCCTGACCAAACTGGATGGAACCGCCAAGGGCGGCATCGTTGTCAGCATCTGCAGTACCCTCAATATTCCCCTTCTCTACATTGGTGTTGGCGAGCAGTTGGAGGATTTACAGGCTTTCGATCCCGAAAGATTTGTCGATGCCCTGTTCTGAATAGGCCCCCGCCCTTGCCGTGCCGATGAGAGCACGTCAACCAATGACCATGGTTGAGGGATTCTGGCAAATTGGCTTCTCTGAAAATGCTCTGATCAAGGCATTTACAGGATAGTTCACCCCTAAAATGTAAGCATAACGCAGTTTAAAGCGTTTTTTTGAAAAAAAAGAGCTCAGAAAGGCTTATGGGTATTGACATCCCCAATATCGTTTTATATTGGACATAGCAACCATGGGATTTCGCATGGATTCTATTTGCAAAGAAAAGGGGGTAACGTATCATGACCAAGGCAGAAATTGTTGAAAAAGCAGCGAAGGATGCGGGCATTTCCAAAGTAGCGGCGGCTGCAGCGCTTAATTCTTTTCTCGACAGCGTCACAAAAGCGCTGAAGAAAAAAGACGGCAAAGTCACCCTTGTCGGCTTCGGGACTTTTTCCAAAATCCGACGCAAAGCGCGCAAAGGCCGCAATCCTCAGACTGGCGAGCCGATCAAAATCAAAGCCACCAACGTTGTCAAATTCCGCCCCGGCAAGAAACTCAGAGACGCTATCTAACGCCCAAGCGCCCAGAGTCACGACCGGTTTCGACAGAGAGACGATTGTAGCGCGCACAGCTCCGATCGTCTCTTTGTGTTTCAGCCGGTGATGGAAAACCCGTTGTGCTCTCCGGTAACGGCCTCCCACTCTATCGACAAATCCTCCACTCTGGCGATAGGAGGCCCCTGGCGGCACCAGTTGAGCACGCTCTCCACATCCTCACGGTCACCCTCGAAAACCCCTTCCACACGACCGTCACGAAGATTGCGAACCCACCCGCAGACACCGTGCGCTTGGGCCACCCGGCGGGTTTCCCATCGAAATGCTACCCCCTGAACCTTCCCTCGAATCCATACATGGGCTCGAACGCTGGATGCCATTTGCTCCTCCATGTCGATAATGGGTTCCAATGCATCACGCCCCGCCCAGCAGCGACAGCAGCCGGACCTCATCGATAATTTCGATGCCGAGGGCTTCGGCCTTGGCGACTTTACCGCCGGGATCAGCGCCCGCTACCAGGTAGTCGGTTTTGCTGCTAACGGACCCGGTGACCCGACCGCCGGCCTTTTCAATTCGATCCTTGGCGTCGCTTCGTGTCAGCGACTCCAGTGTTCCGGTGAGGACAAAGGTTTTGTTCATGAGTTCGCTGCCGGCGGCGTCCGGGGAGTCATCGATGATCTGAACACCAGCATCCAGAAGAGAACGGATGCCGGTCAGATTTTTTTCAAGCCTCAAGAAGTCCGCTACACTGGCAGCAGTCACATCGGCGATCCCGGCAAAACGCTTCTGTTGCCCGCTAGGGTCCATTTGGTTGAAAAATGCAATGATGGAATTCCGGTCCTTTTGGGCCAGGGCCAGCAACTGATCGATGGAGGGCATGTTTTTGGAGAGGATTGCGGCATTTCCTTCCCCCAAGTGCCGAATACCCAATGCGTATAGAAACCGCCCAAGGGATATTGTGCGAGAACGTCGAATGGCATCGATGACGTTCTCTGCCGATTTTTGACCCATTCTTTCCAGACCGGCCAGCTGTTCAGGGGTCAGGTGAAATAGATCTGCATAGTCCTGGACCAAACGGGTTTCAACAAGTTGATCGATCAATTTGCTTCCCAGGCCCTCGATGTCGAACCCCCCCTTAGAGACGAAATGCTTGAGGTGTTCCTTGAGTTGCGCCGGGCACCTGCTGTTTACGCATCGCAGGGAAGCTTCCTTCCCGCCGTCCTTTTTGGGCAGACGAACGACCCTCTCCTCGCAGACCGGGCAGTTGGACGGCATCTCGAATGGTTTCTCACGACCGGTTCGCTTGGATGTCACCACCTTCACGATCTTGGGGATGACGTCCCCTGCCCGCTGAACCAGAACCGTGTCGCCGATCCTGATGTCCTTTCGCTCGATCTCGTCCTGGTTGTGCAGGGTCGCTCGACTCACGGTTACCCCTCCCACAAGGACGGGCTCCAGATGCCCCACGGGAGTGAGGACACCGGTGCGGCCCACCTGCACATCGATCCCGACAAGTCGGGTGGTTTCCTGAATGGCGGCAAACTTGACGGCCAGCGCCCATCGCGGGCTGCGGGTGGTGTTCCCCAGGGCCGCCTGCCGATCTCGATCGTCCACCTTGATGACCATGCCGTCGATGTCGTAGTGCAGACCATGACGAATCCGATCGAGTTCTTCGAAGAAGGCCAATGCCTCCTCAATGTCGATCCGGGACCGAATCAAAGGGTTGACCCGCAGACCCAAGGATTGAAGGGCTGTCAGCATGTCTCCCTGGGAGCTAAGGGTGATTCCTTCCGATTCACCGACGCCATAGAAGTACACTTCGAGGGGTCTCGTTGCGGTAATCCGCGAGTCCAATTGGCGCAGGGAACCGGCGGCGGCGTTTCTAGGGTTGGCAAAGAGGGGCAGATCCTGGTCGGCGCGGCTCTGGTTCAACTGCCGGAATCCCTGTTTCGAGATGAAGACCTCTCCTCGAACCTCCAGCAGCGGGGGAATGGGAATCCGTCCCCTGGCGACCAGTTTCAGTGGAACACTTCGGATCGTCTTCACATTATCAGTAATGACTTCTCCGCGGATTCCATCTCCCCGGGTGGATGCCATCACCATAATCCCCCGCTCATAGACGACTTCGACGGCAATACCGTCCATCTTGGGTTCGGCAGTGTATTCGACAGGGCCGGGACTCCCCAATAGGCGCTGAATGCGGCGATCGAAATCCCGAACGGCGTCCACGTCGAACGCATTGTCCAAGCTCAGCATTGGAAGGCGATGCCGGACGCTTTCAAAACTTTCCAGGGGGGGGGCTCCGACCCTGGCCGTCGGGGAATCGGGCGATGCCAGTTCCGGGAAGCGGGTCTCCAGGGCTTTGAGCTCTTCCATCAGCCGATCGTACTGGGCGTCTGACACATCGGGGTCGTCGAGGA
The DNA here is from genome assembly GCA_050122915.1 of Desulfobacterales bacterium. Classification (GTDB taxonomy): domain Bacteria; phylum Desulfobacterota; class Desulfobacteria; order Desulfobacterales; family UBA5852; genus CALNZV01. Next base: position 4,261 of record JASFIA010000141.1, read on the forward strand.
CGTAATAGCGGTAGTTGTGTTCGTTCAGCTGCGCCCGCAATTGCGTTATGCGCCGTCGGGAATCGTCTTCCATGTCGTCTCGCAAAGATTGATCAGCAACGGGAAAAGGCGCAGACGCGCCTCCCTAAAGCGGGTGGTCTTGAACCCCGGCTGCCAGTGCTCCCCGGACACCCTGTCCGACACAAGCAGCACGGCGGCCACCCGGGCCCCAAGGAACCGGCCTGCCGTCAGCACGGCAGAGACTTCCATATCGACCCCGATGGCACCACGATTCCTGAAGCCGTCGATCAGCCGCGGGGTCTCCTTGAAAATGGCGTCGGTGGAACCCACAGGACCCTGGTGCACGGTCATGCCTCCTCGGGTTAGCGCCGCAGCGAGACCTCCGGCAAGATGCGCCGAGGGCCTTGAGGCTGAGGGGTCATCGGCCGCATAATGCCTGGAGGTACCGTCACCTGAAATTCCAGCGGTCGGTAGGATCACATCACCGACATTGACCTCTGGATCAATCGCGCCGCACCAGCCTACGAACAAAAGATTCCGAATTCCCCAGCCAACCAGTGTCTCCACTATCATGACGGCCAGGGGGGCCCCAATGAAGGGACCTGCCATCGCCCATGGCCCGGCAGAGGCGTAGAACCGGCTGGTGAACAGCGGGACGCCGCCTTCGGGCCTGACACCCATGAGCGTGGCCATCTGTCTGAGGTCGGGTATCGTCGCCGCCATGACACCCAAAGAAATTCCCTTCAGGGTCGCGCCTTTCCAGGGCGGGGGCGTCACCAGCGGTATGGTATCCTTGTCTCCAAGCGCAGTCACGGGGTGGGGGCTCCTCAACCGTTATCGATGCTGCCGCCAATTGGGGAAGCGGGAATTGCCCACTGCGAGCATCGGCACGGCGCCCGGACGTCATTCCTTATTGGTCGAAAAGATGCGACGAAAGAACCGGCACAACAAAAGGCTATTGGGGTCCAACCCGTTGCACCATCTCGTCTTTGATTTCATCGATGATGTCATAAAACCAAAGCAGATCCTCGATCGTCAGGCGCCCCGCCTTCACCGGTGCCCGATCGGTGCCGTCTTTTTTCTTGAGCACGCGGGGGCCGATTTGTATCTTCGGCTCACCCTCTCCGTATTGGTTGATGGAGACCATCAACCCGGTATCGTCACTTTTCCACTGTTTCAAAATCTTATCCAAACTCGGATCGTACGGCATGAATACCTACCTCCCTGGATCTCAGCCCGTGAGCGACCCTTCCCGACGGACGACACAGAACGCTCGTGGGTTATGGGATCGTGGCGACTGTTGGATGGTTATACGGAAAGTTTTGAAAAATCGGCAATCGTCTCAAACAGGGCGGCAATTCGGGCAAGAATGGCCAACCGGTTCCGGCGAAGTCCTTGATTGTCGGCCATGACCATAACCCCTTCGAAAAACGCGTCCACAGGCTCTCTGAGGGTTGCCATGGTGGAGAGGGCCTCGTCGAATTTATTCTCAGAGAGAAGCCGGTCGACAGATGACTCGACGCGCTGAAAAGCCCTCCACAATGCCGTTTCGCTGGCATCTTCGAAAAGCGCGGTATCGATATCGGGCAGATCGAGATCGGGGAAATCCTGACGGGCCTTCCGAATGATGTTTGCCACCCGCTTGAAAGCCACGGCCAGGGGGTCAAACCCTTCGTCTCCTCGAAGCGCCTCGAGCGCCGTGACTTTTTCCCAAACCTGAGGAACCTGATCCGACGATACGGATACGACAGCCAGCACGGTGTCCTTTGCCTTTCCCTCCTCGACAAGGAGGTGGGAGATCCGGTCGCGCAGAAACGAAAGCAGTCTACTGGAAATATCCTCCATGGGTTCGGCGGCGACAGCGGCAAAGGGTTTTAGTCCGGCACCGACGATATCCGAAAGGGAAAAGGACAATCCGAGGTTTCGAAGCATCAATATAATGCCGATGCTTTGACGTCTGAGCGCGTATGGATCGGAACCGCCGGTGGGGATGAGGCCGGCGCTGAAGCATCCGCACAGGGTGTCGAGTTTGTCGGCAATGGCCAATAGGCTGCCCAGCATCGATTGAGGCAGCGGACCTCCGGAATAAACCGGCCGGTAGTGTTCTTCGATAGCCGCTGCCACGTCGTCGCTCTC
>JASFIA010000142.1:0-6395 GCA_050122915.1 Desulfobacterales bacterium
CGTCAAACCCCCCATGTGCATTACCCGGGCCGATGTGGATTTCATGGTTCAAGTGCTCGATATCGCCCTGTCGGAGGTCTGATCCCAAACCCCCTCTGCCGTCGACCAGCGCCGGGGGTGGGCCGCAGGGCTAAACGAGATAGACTAGGGATACGTGCTTGGCGGACTCTGGTTTACTTCTCTTCCCGGGGGCGCTTCGGTGACGGCGCCCATATCCTGGGGGGATTTCCTGATTTCCGGATTTTGGCCCGACCGGGAAACCAGCGGAGCCGCCGATAGTCCCGTCATTGTCCATAGCGATGACGGGCGTCAGGATACCACATTGATCGGTATCGAGAGCACCTTTCGGGGCCACTCGGAGAACACCTTCAGGCCGATCGGCAACGCCCTGTTCGGTGGCGTCGACTGAACAACGAGCCGTTTTTAGCGAACAATCAGAGGGCGGGGCTTCCGTGGCCCCGCCTTATTACATTTTGTCAAGGAGGGGCACGTCTCCGGGGATCCGATCGAACCGGGACGTCGGCCGCCGGGGGGTGGGCCGGAAGGCATTTGCCGTGGAGGTGTTGGTGATGTAAAGTGGTCCCCATCGGCCGTGCATAGAAAAAGCGCCTGACGGCGTCCCGCCGCCGGGAGCCCGGTTGAATCAGAGGAGCATAAGCGGCTTTCCATAACCTTCGTTCGGTACCGAACTCTCCGGGAAGGCAGTGACCGATGACCGGCGACATTACCATTCCTCTCTGGTTTTTCCTTCTGCTTCTGATCGTCACCATCCTGGCTGTTCTCGACCGGATCCTCATCCCTAGTACACGATGGTTTCTGAGGCGGCGGATCAACCGGGTCATCGACGAGATCGGCTCCCGCCTGGACATCGGGATCCGTCCCTTCCAACTGACCAAGCGGCAGGTCCTCATCGATCGGCTGGTCTACGACACCGAAGTGGTCGAAGCCATTCAGGATCATGCCCGGACCCACGAGATGCCGCTTGAGCTGGCCCAGAATAAAGCGATGCGGTATGCCCGTGAAATCGTCCCCTCCTTTAACGCCTATCTCTATTTCAGGATCGGCTACTGGGTGGCCAAGCGGGTGGCTCGGCTCCTCTACCGGGTCCGTGTCGGGCTGATCGACAACGACCGGTTTGTCGCCATAGATCCAGAGGCGACGGTTGTGTTCGTCATGAACCACCGGTCAAACATGGACTACGTCCTAGTGGCCTTTCTGGCCGCGGAGCGAACCACCCTTTCCTACGCTGTCGGCGAGTGGGCAAAGGTCTGGCCCCTTCAAATGCTCATCCGGGCCATGGGGGCCTTCTTCGTCCGGCGCCGGTCCGGGAACCCCCTCTACCGCCGTGTGCTGGAGCGCTACATTCACATGGCCACACGGGAAGGGGTCTGCCAGGCCATTTTCCCGGAGGGGCGGCTGTCCAGGGACGGCCGCCTCCAGCCTCCGAAGCTGGGGCTCATCGACTACATGCTCAGGCACTACAATATGGACACGGACCGGGACATTGTCTTCATCCCGGTGGGCATCAATTATGACCGGGTGATCGAGGATCGCAGCCTGGTCAGGGCTCAGGACACCTCCGCGGAAAAGCGAAGCATTGGATACGTTTTCTACACCACCAGCCGCTTTTTGCTCCGAAACCTGATGTTGATGATCTTCAGCCGCTGGCGGCATTACGGTTATGCCGTCGTCAATTTCGGAGCCCCCCTTTCCATCCGGAAATACTGTCGGGAATACAACGTCCGTTTCAACCGGCTTGAAAGAGAGCCCCGGTTCGCCGAGGTGGAACGGTTGAGCCGGTGGCTGATGAAGGCCATCGCGGATGTCGTTCCCCTCCTGCCGGTGTCGATTTTGGCCAAGATCCTTCTGGACGCCGGAGATACCCCGATCGATTTCAGTCGTATCGAGGCCATGGGCAACCGGCTTTGGGAGGAACTGAGGGCCAAGGGCGCCCCGGTCGTGGATGTGTCCAGGAGCACCCGTACCCAGATCCTGGCCGACACCATCGATTTCCTCTTGATGCGGCATCTGATTGTCAGGCGAGAGGATGGTTTTTCTGCGGCACCCGGAGAGGCCCCCCTGCTAGCCTATTACGCCAACGCCATCGGTCATTGGTGGGCGACTCAAGACGGCGACCGGACGGCGCCTTCATAAATTCCTAAAACCCGTAAAAGCCCCTCCTGCAAGACCATTTTTTCCGGGTTGGCCATTTGAAAAAAAATGGCTCCGACCCGCTGATATTCCATTTGTTTTCCTTTGCCCTGACCGCGGGCCTTGATGCCGCAGAACCCCTTGGCTGCCGTATCCTCATTGGAATTGCCGGCGAATTTGGTATCGACCGGAAATGGGGGCCGTTTCAGAGGGATGGTCCCTGCACCGGTCTTTCACCTGCCCTTCAGCTAGCGAGTTGCGACGGCTGTCAAAGAGAGCCGTATCCTACTTCGGGGTCACGTGGGCAGCGAGCACCTGCTGGTGGTGGGCGATATCCCCGAGTAGCGTGAGATCGAGGAGAAAATGCTCGGTAAGCTGGGATAGGACGTGGTGTCGGTATCCAGCGGGTATGCCGAGTCGGACCGGGTGGCGGCCATCATGGCGTTGGGCGGCGGTGAATTTATCCGAAAACCCTGCAGCCTGGAACGGGTCGGCGTGGCCGTCCGGAAGAGCTGGACCGGCTGCAGACCGTGACTGAGGGGCAGTGGTGCGATGCAAGTCATGGCGCAGACGAGGGAACCGGTTGCCGGATGTGCCTGATGGACTCTCCCCCATGGCGGTTATGGGACGGGGTTGAAACCCTCCCCTTGATCGCTATGTTTCCCCTTACAGTCATTCAACCCATCATCGGCCGGCGGGGGACTCACCATGGACACAGGGATGAGAGCTTGGGTGGTTCTCTCGATCGCGGCCTTCCTGATGGCCCCGGCCACCGCGGGAGGCCACGACGATATGAACCCGAAGAAGACAGCGGCGGCAATGGCCGGTGCAGCCACCACTTTTCTGGAGTCCCTCGGCCCGGAGCAATTGAAATCTGCCACCTTTGCCTTCGACGACAAGGCGCGCTTCGACTGGCATTACATTCCGAGAAGCCGATCGGGACTCCCCCTGAAGGCGATGACCGAACCCCAGCGCCGGCTGGCCCGTCGGTTTCTGCAGAGCGGCCTCAGCAGCCCCGGCTACGCCAAGGCTCAGGCCATTATGGCCCTCGAGGCGGTGCTCAGGGAGATCGAAGCCTGGAACTGGCTGGGTCGGGATCCGGATAAATACTTCTTTTCCTTTTTCGGAAATCCTTCCGAAACGGGCACCTGGGGATGGCGTGTCGAAGGCCACCACCTTTCCCTCAACATCACGGTCGTGGACGGCCGCCTGGTCGCCGATGCGCCCCGATTCCTGGGGGCCAACCCCGCCCATGTTTCGGAGGGCCCGTTGAAGGGCGTGCGTGTCCTGGCCGCGGAAGAGGATCTGGCCCGACGGCTCGTCCGATCCCTTGAGCCGGAAAAGCGGAAGCAGGCCGTATTCAGCGGGCAGGCTTTCCGGGACATCGTGACCGGCGCAGAGGAGACGGTGTCGCCCTTGGAACCGGTCGGTATTGCCGCGATTGAATTGAGCAGCGAACGGCAGGCGGCGCTCATGGAGCTGATCGATGTCTATGTGTCCGCCATGCCCCCGGAGATTGCGCGGCAGCGGATGGCCGCCATCGAAGAAGGCGGTATCGGTTCCATTTTCTTCGGATGGGCCGGGGGTGTGGAGCCCGGTCAGCCCCATTACTACCGCATTCAGGGCCCACGTTTCCTCATCGAATATGACAACGTGCAAAACGACGCGAACCACATCCATACCGTCTGGCGGGATTTCAACGGAGATTTCGGCCGGGATCTTCTGCGTGAGCACTTGAGGGAATCCCATTGGGGCGGGTAGCGGAATGCGTCGAGGTCTTGTGCGGGCACCACAGGGAAAGGACCACCCTCCGATGAGCAAAATCACGTTCCGTCCCGATGACAAGAAAAGAGATTGCGGCTGCCCCCGCTCCTCGGAATCCTACCACCCCGATGCGAAGGCCATCAACTTGGCGATTCAGGGTGGCGGGGCCCACGGCGCCTACGCCTGGGGAGTGATCGATCGCCTCCTGGAGGACGGTCGCATCAAGATCGAGGGGGTCAGCGGCACCAGTGCCGGTTCCATGAATGCAGTGGTATTCGCCTTCGGCAACATGAACGGTGGGAGGGGCGGGGCCAGGGAGGCCCTCTATCACTTCTGGAAGCAGATCAGCGAGGCCGGAGCCATTTACAGCCCACTTCGCCAGACCCCTTGGGAATACCTCAACAGCCACCTGAACAACCGGTGGAATCAGGACGGCACCCTGTCCTACCAGATGTTCGACATGATGACCCGGGTCTACTCCCCCTATCAGTTCAACCCCTTCAACCTGAATCCCCTGCGTCGGATTCTGGAGGCGGCGGTGGATTTCGATGCCCTGCACGATTGCCAGTCCACCAAGCTCTTCTTGAGCACCACGAACGTCCGAACAGGAAAGGTACGGGTGTTCAGAACCGAGGAGATCACGGCCGATGTGGTGATGGCCTCGGCCTGCCTGCCCTTTTTGTTCCACGCGGTCAAGATCGGGGAGGACCACTACTGGGACGGCGGGTATATGGGGAACCCCGCCCTGTTTCCTCTCTTTTACCACACCGGAAGCCGGGACGTGCTGGTAATTCACATCAACCCCATCGAAAGGGACGAGGTGCCCGTCCGATCGGCGGATATTCTCAACCGGTTGAATGAAATAACCTTCAATGCCTCCCTCTTGAAGGAAATGCGGGCCATCGCCTTTGTGACCAAGCTGATCGAAGAAGACTGGATCAAGGAGGAGCACAGGCATAAGTTGAAACACCTGATCATGCACTCCATTCGCGCCGACGGCGTGTTGTGCGATCTGAGCGTGGCCAGCAAATTCAACACCGACTGGCATTTCCTGCTGTATCTCAGGGATCTGGGGCGCGACATCGCCGGGCAGTGGCTGGAGGAGAACTTCGAGAGCATCGGAAGCAGATCCACGGTGAATGTACGGTCCGAGTTTTTAGAGGCGGGAACCGATCATGCTGGATAGGAAAATGCCGATCGGGGAGGGCGCGCCTGCTGGGATGAAGAGCGCTACGGTGGTCGCTCCGGAACGACAAAAGAGAAATCGGTTCCAGACAGTCTCATTGGACCAGTTTTTCATTGTACACTGCAATTCGAAACCGAAAAGCTTAATACCTGCCCGCTGATTGACATGCTTTATCTTTTTCGGTTCTCTGGAAAACTCAAGTGACGAAGTATTCTGAGAGTGGGTCGATGTCCCACTGGTTTTCATTCCAGGTGATTTCGTTCGATTGAATCACCTGCTGAACGATTCGCATAAACAGTTTACCGATGCTTTTGGACTTTCTTCGATTGAAACGGAATACATACTCATCCAGATAGTTCTGGAGATATTTTGGTTCGAAGCGCCCTTGAAAAGTTCCGCGAATAAGCCGTTTGATCAAGGATGTCACCAGATGAACGCCGTATGAAGTTTCGTAGTCTTTGGTGCGGATCTGGTTGGTGATTTCATGGATGTATGGTTTACCGTCGAGAAAGTCGTAGCTTCTCAGTGCATCAGTGGCAATGACGCTGCCGGGTTCGATATTGTGAAGGATGAAGGTTTCCATAGAGAATGCCGAGCAGTCCAATGTGACATGAAGACGAATGCGACCCATTCGTTTCTTACGTTTTCATCGCTCAACAGCGATCGCAACAATGGTCTTACCCTCGGCACCCCGGCCTCTTTTGCCGGATTTCTGGCCACCGATGAATATTTCATCAACTTCAACCCGGCCGGAGAGTTTTTCACGGCCCTGGCGTATCGTGCAGCGTCTGAGCTTTTGCAGCCAGCACCAGGCAGTGCCATAGCTGCCCAGACCTAACAGCTCCTTGAGGCTGGTGGCATTGATGCCGGTTTTTCGAGTGGTGAACCACCACATGGCTTTGAACCAATAGGTGATCGGCTTCTTGGAGCTATCCATGATCGTGCCAGCGGTTAGCGAATGCTGGTGCTCACACTGGGTGCAAATGTAGAGATTCCTCGAACTCAGCCAATAGGCCCCGTGGCCGCATTTTCTGCAGACAAAACCATCGGGCCATTTTTGTTGGAACAGATAATCATAACAGGCCGCTGGATCTGAAAACCGTGCATCAAACTCAATTTCGCTTCTCGGAAAATCCTCGGTAATCATGAAATCTGCCATAACCGCCTCCTTTGTGAATAGGGTTTAAGGCGGGTATAGCATGACCCTGTGACAGATACGGTCACAACTCAAAATCACTGGAGCTTTGCAGAGAAGCGAGTAATTCTATCGTCCCGGCGGGCGATAGCTCACATT
>JASFIA010000143.1:0-6338 GCA_050122915.1 Desulfobacterales bacterium
CATTTTTTGGCCGGAGACGCCAATTCACGGGGATGCTCATCGTGGGACCTCATCCGTCATCGTCAGACAACCCGCTTTTGGAGGCCGTCGGCCGAAAACTCAACCGCTGGCAGGTTCGCTCCTGTGAGGACGCAGCGGTGTTTCTGGCCAAGAAAGCCAGAAATGCGGCCAAGTCCTCACGAAACCCCAGGATTCTTCTTTTGGGCGGGGCGTCGGAGCTGAACCGGTGGATCTCCGAGGATCTTGTGTCCAGAAAGATGGCTGCGGATTGCATGCGTTGGGATGATCTTAGCGCCGGGGCGCCTCTTCCTCGCGAGGGGTATGCCGCCGTCATTTGCACGGACACCGACATCCGAGGAACGGCCAAGGCCGCTCGTGCCGTGCTGTCGCGACCGGAACTGACCGATACCCCCTTCGAGGCGGTCACCCTTACCGAGTCGGATTATGCCGTTTTGAACACATACGACCGGCTGAAGGCGGCCGATCTGGTCTCGCCGTTGCCCCTGGAAACGCCAGGGTTTTCCGATATCTACGAAGACTCTCTTCTTCTGTTCGAGCAGAAGTGCGACGTTCGTGACTACATGGATCTCTGTCAGGCGGTTCACATGGTCGCGGCCGGCGGCATCGCCGGCGATGTCGCCGAATTCGGCAGCTTCAGGGGACACAGCGGGTATCTTATCGCAAGGCTCCTGGGAGATCTTGGCCTTCCCAAACGGTTGTTTCTGTTCGACACCTTCGAGTCCTTCCCGCCAGAACCCCTCGGCATCGACGGGTTCTGGAGCCGCTCCCATCCGGTGGATTTCGCCGGCGTCCGCGACCGATTCGCCCCATTTCCCCATGTGACTCTGGTGAAGGGGGATTTCACCCGAACCTTCGAGAGTGCCGGTATCGAGCGGCTGGCCATGGTCCACGTGGATTGCGATTCCTTTCGAGGAACCGATTATCTGATCCGGCGCCTATTTCCGGAAGTGCTGTCAAGGGGCGGCGTGATGGTGTTCGAGGATTACGGTCATCCCCAGTTGTTGGGGAGTCGGGTCGCCATCCACGGCTATTTTGAGGAACGGCGGGATGCGACCTGTTTTTTCTCCCATTTCAGCGGCTGCTTTCTGGCAATCAAACGCTGAGGACGGAATATTGGTGCCGGGCACTCCAGGGGGGGATCCGGCAACCGTCGCGGCAGGGCCGCTTCATTGATCCTTCAAACCGGGACCGTCGTGATGACACGGATTGTGATCCATTATCTTTTTGCGGTGGTGGCCCTGACCCTTTACGGGGGTCAGGTCTGACCGTTTTTGGAAACCCTGCCCCCCGTGAATTTGGGGGCAACGTTGGGGGTTGCCTTCGGGGTCGTGCTTTTCCTGCGGGGGGCCGTCGAAAAACGCGTTGTGCTGAGCGCGGACGATGCCCTTCGCCCCCGGCGCCAATTCCTCATGGATCTCTCCTTATTCCTGGCTGCCGGGCTATCGGTGGCCTTTTACAATACCGTCGTCTACCGGTTCCCCCCTGCCGCGGCCATAAGCCTCCTTATCGGATGCATGGCCGCCGGATTCTTCACGGGGATGGACACCGCTCTTGCCCGCGAGCGGAGCGCCATCTATCTCGCCCGTGAAAAAGCCCCCAGGGTTAAGCCTCCGAAGCGGCTATACCCCGTGACCCGCCGGTTTTCAATGGTCGCCCTATCCACCAGCCTGTTTATCTCCCTCATTCTCATGATGGTTATTTCCAGAGATTTCGCCTGGCTGGCCAGAGAGGGGCAGACGGTGGAATCCCTCAAGGCGGCCGAGATGACCGTATGGGTGGAAGTTCTTTTTATCATGGCCGTTTTGCTTTGCATGGCCCTCAATCTCATCCTCTCCTATTCGCGAAACCTGAAACTGCTCTTTGAAAACGAGACCCGAGTTCTGGAGAAGGTGGCCAGGGGGGACTTGAGCCGGATGGTTCCCGTCACCACTCGGGATGAATTCGGTCTGATTGCCGGGCACACGAACACCATGATCAAGGGGCTCAGGCACAGGTCCCGTCTGGTGAGCGCCCTCAAACTGGCCGAGGAGGTTCAGCAAAGCCTCCTTCCGGCCGCCCCGCCTGAAATGCCCGGCATCGATATTACCGGAATCAGCAGGTATTGTGATGAAACCGGAGGCGACTATTACGACTACCTTGCTCTCCCGGGAGGAGCCCTGGGGGTCGTTGTGGCGGATGCGTCCGATCACGGCATCGGCGCCGCCCTCCATATGGCCACCGCCCGGGCTTTTCTGGTGTCGTCGTCGTCGGCCTACAGAGGGGCTGCCGATCTCGTGACCCAAGTCAACCGCTTTCTCTCCCGAGACCACCGGGAAACCGGCAGGTTCATTACGTTGTTTTTCCTTGAGATCGATATCCATCGGGGAATCTTGACCTGGGTGCGAGCGGGTCACGAACCGGCGCTTCTCTACGAGAGGGGCCGAGACCGTTTTATCGAACTGTCCGGGACGGGGATCGCTTTGGGGGTTGTGGAGGACTACCCGTTCTCAGCCTCCGAGCGAAGGGCGTGGGAGGCCGGAAGTGTTCTGTTGATCGGAACGGACGGTATTCGGGAGGCCCGCAATCGGGCTGGTGAGGTGTTCGGGGAAACCCGGATTCGGGAGCTGATTCGGGAAAACGCGGACCAACCAGTGGGTCGGATTCAGGAGGCCATTTTATCGTCCTTGGAGCGGTTCAGGTCGGGCGCCTCCCGGGAAGACGACGTGACCCTGGTGGTGATCCGGCTGCTCCACGGCGCGCCGTGAGCCGGGTCGTTGCCGAAGGTCGGCTCAGGACAACTTGATGACCACGAGGGTGACATCGTCCTCGGCGGAAGCGCTCTTTCGGAACTGCCGGAGATCCTCGAAAACGGCGTCGACGATTGCCTGGGGTGGGTTGGCGGCGTGTGATCGCACGAGTGACCGAAACCCTTCTTTGCCATAGGGGATGCCCTTGGTGTTGCGGCTCTCCCAGATCCCGTCGGTGCCGATCAAGATCAGTTGTCCCGGGTCGAGGCGGGTCCTATGGGACCGGTAGGCCGCATTCTCGTCAACCCCCAGAGGCAATCCGCCGCCTGCGAACTCGGTAAACCGGTCCGTTCGGGGGTCGTAGCAGAGGGCAGGGTCGTGACCGGCGTTCACCCACTGAAATCCCCGCCCATCCTCCGTGAACGCCCCGAAGAACAGGGTGACGAACTGGCCGGAATCCTTCACGTCGAGACAGATCTGGCGGTTGACGTCCCTGACGATGGCCTCCATGGGTCCGGGCATGGCCGACCGCTGGCGTAATGACGCTCTCACCGTCGCCATGAGCAGCGCGGAGGGGATCCCGTGGTCCGAGACATCCGCCACCACCACCCCGGCCGAGAAGCCTCTCGGTGCGGTGTAGTCGAAAAAGTCGCCCCCGGTTTCGTCGCAGTAAGCGCTTTTGCCGGCGATGGAGACGCCGTCGACGATGGGGGCGTCGGCCGGCAGGAGGTTCTGCTGAATTTCCCTGGCCAGATCCAGGGACTGCCGAATGTCCTGGTGGCGTTTGAGTTCGGGCCCCACCTGGTTGAAGAGGCGTCCGAGATCTCCGAACTCATCCGAGGAGCGGACTTCCACCTGGGTGTCGAACTGTCCCCCGGCAAGCTTGATGGCGCCGTCGGCCAGGGTCTGGAGGGGTCGGGTGACGGTCCTGGAAAAGGCCAGGGCCACGACGACCGCGATCAGTGCCGATGCCATGAGGGCAATCCAGGTCTGGGCCAGGGCCGCGTCGATCATGCCCTGGAAAGTCTCTTCCGCTTGGTCGGCGTGGCGGTCGATGGCAGCCGATGGGGCGATCAGCACCAAAAAAAGCTTGAAACTGAGCGGCCCATAGACCCACAGGGCGTCTTCACCTTCATAGGGAAGCCGCCGGACGTTTTCGGTTCCCGCCTTGAAGTCTTCCAATACCTCCGCAAAGCGAGCGGCGTTCTCGGAGCGCAACCAGCCGGTTTCCATCGGAGAGATCCATGGAGCATCCGAGGCGGCCGGGTGCCTGCCTCCGGCGGCGATGCGCGCATCGAGACGTCCGGTGTCGTTGTTTCGGGTCAGAACGACCAGCAGGGCCGACGATCCATCGGGAGCGTTGCGGAAAAGCCCGGGATGGACCATCAGGGAACTGATGGGAACGATCATGGCCGTGGCGCCTTCCGGCCGATCCGTGGATCTTCCGAACCGCTTGGCCACAGCGATGACCATCTGTCCGGTTTCCGGATCGGAAAACTCCGGCACCCAAACGGTTTTTGGTGAGGCCATGGCCGCATCGTACCAGGGTTGCCGCCGGATGTCAGGCCGCGGTCGAATGGCGTGGCGGTGGGAATAGACGCTTGTCCATCCGTCGGACAGGGCAGTGATCTGCCATAAGGGCAGGCGGTCGACGCTTCCGGAGAGATCGCGATAGACTTGGGTCATCCCCTTCATCCATCCGGCATCGGGCCCTTCGGAGAGGCTTTCGTCCCCCGAGGGCGATATCAGCAGTTGGCGATCGGAGGTCGTATCGACGGGTTCGGGCGGGGTGCCTCGGCCCCGACCCATGCGGCGGCGGGACGATGCTTCCCCAGGGTCGCCCCTACCGATCCTAATGGCGGCTTCTCTCGCCTGGGCCGTGACGGCCATCTCCAGCATGTCGGCCTTGGATTTCAGAAGCTCGGCAGCGGTGCTGACGACGAGCTGGAGGCGCTCTTCGGCATCCGAGATGATCTTGGCTCGGATCCGGGTGATGATCGATTCGGAGAAACGATCCATGACCCGGATGCCAACCGTCCGGGTGAGCAGCAGCGGCAAGATGGCCAGGCCGGTCAGCAGAATCATGAGTTTCCATCGGAAGCGCACGGTCATCCTTTCCGGCGTTGCAGTTTCGGTCAGATGACGTATTGCACCGCTGGGACTTTTTCGATATCCGGGCGGTAACGTCTTTTGACATTCTACCACAAAATGGCCATTAATCTAAGCCGTGGCCGCACGCCGACATCCGAGGTCCTCCGGGGCGGGCTGCCGAATAATCCTTGTATGCCGCCGGAAATGACATTAGGCTTGGTCAGGTGGCACCGCCAGAGGCTTTGGCGCTGCCAACGATACAAATAGGAGCTTCTGTTATGGGTGCTTCTGACATTCCGATCGTCAAGCGGTCCCTCTTCTCCTGGATTTTTGGGAAAAATTTAAAGCTCCAACTCCTGGCCCTCCTGTTGATTTCCATTACGGTCGCGGCCAGGATCGTGCCCCTGGAGATGCAGAAGCGGATCGTCAATGAAGCGATCCGCCTGCGCGGCGTCGACCTTCTGATCCGGTATTGTCTCATCTATTTTGTGGCGGTAGTGTCCGCGAGCACCCTGAAATACGTGATTACGGTCCTTCAAGTAATGATCAGCCAGCGGACCTTGAAGGAGATGAGAGGCGAGCTCTTTCGCCACATCATCACCCTGCCGCTTCAGTTTTTTCGGCGCACCCAGCCAGGCTTGGTCGTCTCCTCCCTGGTGAACGAACTGACCCTGCCGGCGAACTTCGTTGGCATGGCGGTGGCAGTTCCGGTGATCAGCCTACTCACCCTGGTATCCTTCGCGGGGTATCTCTTCTGGCTGAACCCCTTGCTGGCGGCCGTGTCCCTCTCCATCTACCCCATCGTGGTGTTCTTGATCCCCTATCTTCAACGACGGGTCAACCGTGCCAATAAACGCCGGGTGGAGGTGTCCCGTCAGTTCTCCGATCGGATTGCCGAAGCCATCTACGGGATTCATGAAATTCACGGCAACGGGGCCTATGAAATCGAGGGTCGAAAGTACCAGAAACTGGTCGATCGACTCTATAAAATTCGCATCCGCTGGGATATGCTTCGGTCGGCCATCAAGCAGTCCAACAATTTTTTTACCAGCTTGGGCCCTCTTTTCATCTTCATCCTGGGGGGGTATCTGAGTCTCAAAGGACAGCTGGAGCTGGGGGCCTTGGTGGCCTTCTTGTCGGCTCAGGAAAAACTCTACGACCCATGGAAGGAACTGATCGAGTTCTACCAGGCCTATCAGGACGGCAGGGTCAGCTATGAGAAAACCATGTCCTATTTCGACGAAGCCCCCGAGCATCAGATCGAAGCGAAGGATCGACCGCCATATGAACTGGACGGACATCTGGAAATCGAGGCCGTGGACTTCATCACCGAGGACGGGATCCGCCTGCTGGACGGGGTGTCGCTCACCCTGAATCCCGGGGAGCATCTTGCCCTTGTTGGCTACTCGGGGTCCGGAAAGAGCACCCTTGCCCTGTGCATTGGTCAACTCTACAGTTATACCAGTGGCCATATCCGGATCGGAGGCCGGGAGGTCCTGG
>JASFIA010000144.1:0-6318 GCA_050122915.1 Desulfobacterales bacterium
TCCAATAGATCCCCGCCTCAGCCGAAAGTGGGCCGAAGAATCCTTCCGGCGTGGCTTGTGTCCGGAGGGGGTCGCCAGGCAATTTGCGGCTATCGCCGCTGCCGGGGACCGTAGGGCCCGACTGGGCCAAATTGTTGCCCCTGCACTAGTAATCCATGGAGATGAAGACCCATTGCTCCGGACCGCTTGCGGCGAGGATATTGCCCGAAGCATTCGGGGCGCGCGGTTGGAGATCGTTACCGGCATGGGCCACTGTCTGCCCGAGGATCTCTGGCCCCAAATCGTCGATCTCATTGATTCCCACTGCGGCTGACCCAGCATCGCCGACCCCTTTCCGAGCGGCGCCGATCCTCCGGTGACTGGGGGTGAAAAAATGAAATATTGAGAAAATCAAAGAAAATGAATGTAAAAAAAGGCATGGCCGGGCAATCTGGGGTGGCGTTATCCTTTATTCCACTGAAATCACTTTGTTTCATCGAATAGCCCCCAACTCCCAATTCTCTAAGGCCCCACCAACACTTTAAAGATAGATAAAACATAACAAATGGTTATCCCCTTTCGTCCGGCATTGCAAAAACGAGAATAATACCGATTAATCGAAATTGACCCGCCTCGGCGGCATTGGATAGAAACGGTAGCGCAACTGCATACCGTCCCGGGATCGGATCAGACTGCCCGGGAATTGCTGTCGCCAACAGGGTTGATCCCTGATCGCCACCTTGCGGCAGTGCCGTCGGCAACCGACACGGCGGCATTCCATCTGATCCTGGAGAGTCCGGAAATGGTTACCCCGACACTGGCACCGAGTGTGGCCGTTGTGGATGACAACCTCCTTTTTCGGGACATGGCCACCGAGTGGCTGACCTATGCCCTTGACAATCGGGTGATGGCTTTCGAAGACGGGCTGTCGGCATGGGAGCACCTCAACACCTCCAATTCCGCGGATATTATCATCTCAGATGTCAACATGCCCGGTATGAACGGATTTGATTTGCTTTCTCGTATCAAGCAGCGTTTTCCAAAGAAGATCTGCATCCTGGTCTCCGGCAATCCGGAAAACGAATCCACCGCCAAATCCCTCGGGGCAGACAAATTCCTCGCCAAACCCTTCAGCATGAGCGAACTCACCAATGCTCTGTCAACTCTGTATCCCAGCGATCGTTCCCAACCTGCCTGATCGCGAAGCCGGAAGTCTGTGCCTTTCCCTCCGACACCTCAAGCCTGTCCTCGGTTTTGGTTAACTCGGGCATACTACGAACCGCCAATAGATGGCCTTCTCCAATGGCAAATAGGCGTTTGTTCCTCTGGATGGCGGTGGGCGGCGGCGTCCTCCTAATCTTTCAACGCCTAATGACCGGGTAGTCTTCAGCATTGACACTGCGTGGAACTTTGATCCTATCTCTTTGGTTTTTTATCTGGATTCTGATGGCCCATTTGCCGAATCAGCGGCGATGGCCGAACCGGGGGAATCATGGGGCCGCTTCTGTTTCTGGCGGGAACTCTTGCTGCCGGCCATGACAACCTGCAGGCAGACCGGTTCAATCGACGGTATCGGCTTGCACAGGGCTGAACCGCAGTGGTATTGGATTGGAAAGTGTTGTAAGCGGTTTCCGAAGGCATAGTGAGGACCCACGACCGTGTCATGGCCGTCTATGAATTTGCCATCCGGCTTCTGTCACCCCGATCGATTTATATCGACAATGTTCGCCTGCATCCCGGATCGACAGAAGAAGAACGGTCGCGAACACCGTCGATCTAAGACATTCCTCCACCATCACCTTGAAGGAGTTTAATATGACCGAAAAGGCGTTTCAGGATTTCTACCCGGATTCATTGTCCCATTGCTACGGTTGCGGTCGACTCAACACCCACGGTCATCAGATCAAAAGCTTCTGGGATGGTGAGGAATCGGTCTGTTTCTTCGACCCCGAACCCTTTCACACGGCGATTCCCGGATACGTCTACGGCGGGTTGATTGCGTCCCTGATCGATTGCCATTCCACCGGCACGGCATCGGCGGCGGCGTACCGTTCGGAAGGGCGACCCATGGATTCCTTGCCGCCCCTCCGGTTTCTGACCGCCTCCCTTCACGTGGACTACCTCAGACCAACGCCCATCGACGCCCGGCTGGAAATACGGGGCAGGGTCAAGGAGATCAAGGGACGAAAAGTGATTATCCAAAGCACCCTTTCCGCAGGCGGCGAGGTCTGTGCCAGGGGAGAAGTGGTCGCCGTCCAGGCGCCGGAGCGATTCATCAACGACTGAGAAGATGGGGAACTGCCCGCGCCCCGATAGTTGAGAGGCGGCCGCGACCGTGATATATGTCTGTGCCAACGTCCGCCCTATCTGGAACCCTGCCAATGCCAGCCAGCGCCACCCGAAACCGTTGTATCCTCCATACCCTTGATGGGCTCCGGGACGGTCTCTCCCATTTCTCCGGGCCCAGTCGAGCGGCATTGGTGTTTGCGATCCGTCCCGGGGATCCGGTGTACGTTTATGATCCACAGAATCTCCTGAGAGGGCATGAGCCGATCTTCAAGGAGCTATTTCTGGATTCGGACCGTTGGCGGACACAGGCTCCCGATCCGGAGCGCCTGACGCTGTTCGGGCAGATCCATACCGAGCGAAACCTCCAACTCACGGGCCTCATTTCATGTGGGGGGCGCTCCCATTCCATTTTTTACCAGATGTGGTTTACCGAGCATCACCCGGACATGTGTTCCATCGGTCCCACCGAACGGTGGCTTGAGCATGCGACCTGGTTGCTTTCCCACGATTTTGCGGCTGCCAGTTCTCTGTGTACGGAAATTTCCGGCTACGTTCTCAGAGGCTACGCCACCCATGCGGTCAGAGACTACATCGTCGACCGGATGAACGAAACCATGGGATGGGATTCCCGCGTCCGCGTCTATCCCGTCCTCGATGCGGTTCTCGGCATTTCCAAGACCAGGGAGGAAGGCAAGTGGCCCCAGGGGAAAATGGTCTTCGTTGAGCCCGGGCGGTTGGAGCCGGTCGACTTTAGCGCCCGGTTCCCTGAAGAAGAGCGGCCGGTCCTCCGGAATTTCAAACACGCCCGGAAGCTGCTTCAGGCGGTGGAGAACTCACCCCGATGTCTTATATCGGACGGCCAATACGTGCTGGGCATTTCCGGCGGTGAGGTGTCGGGGTTCAGGTTGATCGCGGAGTTTCGCAGCGGATACGGTTTCCTGGGCTTCAACGGCGAAACCGTCTGCAGCTTTTACGACGGCAGTTTCCATTCGAGCACACGAAAGGCCAATCTGGTCCAGCTGGAGGAACTGCTCATCGAATACGAAACAGACCCCACCGTCAGGCACGACCTATATCAGGTGGTATCGGGGATCGTTCACCATGCCGAAAACGAAAAATTCGGCTGTACTCTCGTCATTGATTTGAACCCGTCGCCCGTCGACATCGCCGGGCAGCGGCTGGGGCGCCCTCTGAACCTGCAGGAGCCGTCGCTTCTGGAACTGGCCATGGCTTTAGGAAAACTGGATGGGGCCATTCACATCGGGGTCGACCTAAAGCTCCATGGGTTTGCCTGTCTCCTGGACGGACACAGGGTGACCGGAGAGGACAGGGCCAGGGGCGCCCGGTTCAATTCAGCCCTCCGCTTTTCCGCTGAAAACCAAAATGTCATCGTGGTCGTTGTTTCCTCCGACCGTCCGGTCTCCGTTATTCAGGATGGCATCGAACTCAACGCCCAGTGCGAGCTCAAAGCCATGACGGGCTTCGCCGACCCCCCCCCCTCTCTCGCGGAATGGATCGATGGGGACTGAAGTTCCTCCGCCCGTGGGTGACCCCTTGGCCCCTTGAATGACGCCGAACGGTCAGCGCTGCAGGCCGTTTTTTGGGGAAGAGGCGATAGGCCCCCTGGGTAGCCCCCGGAGCTGTTGACGGCGCTTCTTCTCTTCCGCTACATATGACTTCATGGCCGCAGCCGCTGACCTGGATGTCTTCGTGGGGTGTGCATTTGCCCAGAGGCGACAGGGATGGCAATGGCTTCAGGGGTTCGATCGGCAGCCGCCCAGGATCGATAGCACACCGACTCACCCGCAATGGTGAGGGGGACCCCTCAATTCCGATTCACCCAAAGGAGGTTCAGATGACCCGTTTTCTTTTTATCCTGCAGCGCGACGACAACGAAGCCGCCACCCGGTGTTTCCAGATGGCAAAGATCGCCGTCGACAAAGGTCACGGCGTGAATCTCTTCCTCATCGATGGCGGAGTGATGTGGGCAGATTCGACTCGCGATCTTAGCCAAAAAACCACGACCGGGGACTGCCCTGGAGACTATCTGCCTTTCCTGGTGGAAAACGAAGTGCCGGTCGGCGTCTGTACCCCGTGTGCCAACGGGAGGCACCTGGATGAAGCCCGGTTTTTCTCGAATATGGCTCTTGACGGGGGGCCGCACCTGATCGAGATGGCTGCCGAATCAACGGTGTTTAACTTTTAATCCGGTCCATTTCCTGTAAAGAATGGCCGAGGTGGGGCTCGCTGTTGGCGAGGCCTTCAGTTTCGCCGGCCCAAATAGAAAACCCGTTGAAGAGAGTACCGGTTGATTATCATGTCTTCCTTCAACGGGTAGGTGACCCCTGACCCTCACATCTCCCTCTAGATCATATCGGGGTCCTTCGCCTTGTATGCCGAGTGGCGGCCTCCCTTCGGCATGTCGCCTTCGCCGCCCGGGATCTTGCGCTTCAATCGGTGTAACGCTTCAGACGCAATTCCCAGCACCGAGCCCCCTATTTCCTCAAATCGCTCGCCTCCGGGGCTTGGCCGCTTCTCGGCAACGGCGTTTCGAGTTGCGCTTTCGTTGACCAGACGGGTCAGTTCGTTTACGAGGGAGCGGATGGTCTCGGACTGGGCATTCAATTCCTGGGAAGAGGATGCCGATTCCTCGGCATTTGCCGCATTTTGCTGGGTTACTTTGTCCATTTCGGATACTGCGCGGTTGATCTGTTCCACCCCGTCTGCCTGCTCCCTGCTGGCGGCAGCTATTTCATTGACGATGTGGGTTACCTTGCCGGTGTTTTCGACCACCTGACCGAAGGCCGAATTGGTCTTCTCAACCAACGTGGCGCCGGTTTTTACCTTCCCTGAAGTGCCGTCGATCAAGTCGGCGGTCTGGCGGGCTGCCTCCGCAGAACGCATGGCCAGACTTCTCACGTCACCTGCCACTACTGCAAATCCGGCTCCGGCCTCTCCGGCCCTGGCGGCTTCGACAGCGGCATTCAAGGCCAGCCGGTTGGTTTGGAAGGCAATCTCATCGATGGTTTTTACGATTTTTCGGGTTTCCTCGCTCGCTTCTGATATGCTGCCTATTGACCGAGTCAGCGCTTCCATCGACACGTTGGCCTCGGTCACTACTTTCTCGGTGGTGCTGACCAGAGCGTCCGCCTTGACCGCATACTCGGCATTCTGCTTGGCCATGGAGGCCATCTCTTCACGTGAGGCCGCCGTTTCCTCGAGGGACGCCGCTTGCTCAGACGACCCTTGCGCCAGTGACCGGCTGGCGGAGGAGATCTGGTCCGAGGCCGACGCAACATGATCGGCTCCCTTCCCCATGCGGACGATGGCCCTGAGGAGCGGTTTGGAGATGGTTCGAGTCAGCAGAAACGCCAGCAGAAGACCTGCGGCAATGGCCATGACGGTGCCGCCAATGGTAAGCGTGTTGGCCATCGCGGTTTGGCGGGCCATTTTTTCTTGCTGAGTCCTTCTGAACTCTTCGCAGATGTCTTCGATCCCAGTGGCCGCATCGATCATCAGTCCGTTGGTTTTCGACTGCTCATGCAGGAGAGCCACAACGCCCGAAAAAGCGCGTCCATAAGTATCGACGGCCCCAATGGCCTCATTCATGCCGGCGATAGCGGCCTCTTGTCGTAATTCGGATTTCAGCTGTTGAGCGGTTTCCAGAATCTGATCGACCCGTGCAACCGCCTCATCTGCCCGGTACGGGTCGTGGGTGCGAATGCCTCGTATGCGAGTTGGCGGACCTCGGCGAAACGCCGGATGATCGTCTCCGCCAGGCCCAGCCGGCCGAGACTGTCGTCGATGATGTCGCCGGCATCCTCCTGGGCGGTAGTCAGTTGATCGATTTGGGTGATTCGGAAAAAGCGGACGGCGCGAACAGCCGCCATTTCGGTGTCGTCTGCTTCCTTATCAGCACATTGGCCTCATCGGCGATCTCTATCTTTTCCAAAACCGTATCCAAAGCACTCTCCCTGGCTCTGGTCAAGATTGATTTCTGAGCATCAGAAACACCTTGGGCTTCTTCAAGGGCCACGGCCGCCTTTCCTT
>JASFIA010000145.1:0-6297 GCA_050122915.1 Desulfobacterales bacterium
CTCCTCCAAGGCACACTGCCAGCCGGCCACGATCGGATCCCGTCCCGCCTCGATCCGTTTCCGTTTCTTGAATTGCGCTTGATTCAGCTTTTCCTCGATCATTTTTTATACAGACACCTTTCAACCATCGGCAGTCCGATGGTTGCAGTGGGTTAGCGCCTCCAAATCCCCGCCAAGCGGTCTTCCATTGCAGCGTCGACCATTGAATGGGGAGTCCAACTGATTCATGGCCCGATCATTTGCGAAGCGGGGATAGAACGCCTGTTGCTGTTGCCGGTTCGTTGGCCACGGGCAACCGTTTTATGAGACCTGCCGGCGTTTTTCCTCCCCGGTCTTGCATCCGTCGGGGTGGGTGGCGGTGGGGGTGCTGGGTTTTGGGGACCGCAGGCAGCGCCAACAAATCGAACCTCAGACCGTAAGGCCCTCGACCGGCTGTTGACTGAACACCGCCACCACTCACACAATAACTTCTCGACACTGTTTTTCAACGCCCTTCTCAATGATCTCGTCGGTTCCAGAAGACCCGCCCGGCGCGGAGCGGCCCCATACCCGCCGCCGCCAAATCCTTTCGTCGACATCCTGACGCCTGTGGCAATACCAACGGACCCCGACCGGTTGGGGCGACACATCGACCCACCGGCCATCCGTTTGCTCACCGCGTCACCGAGTCAAGACGCATTGCCGAGGGTATCGGTTGACATCCGTGGCTATCGTCGTCAAAATTTATTGTAAATTCGGAACAATGAAACGTCGAAACCGGAGGTAAAGGAGTCCAAGCCATGACCTTGAAATCCATCAACCCCGAAAACGGTGCCCTGATTTGCGAATACCCGGAAATGGACGACCACGACATCGAACGTGCGCTGGAACGCGCATCGGCATCGCATCTCCAGTGGGCGTCGACGCCGCTCCCGGAGCGTTCTGCCATCCTCCGCCGGATGGCTGCAGTCCTAAGGGATGAAGGACACCGGTTCGCCGAACTCATGGCCCTTGAAATGGGAAAGCCCGTCAAGGACGGTGTCGCCGAATCCGAAAAGTGCGCATGGGCTTGCGACTACTATGCCGACCATGCCGAAAGTTTCTTGTCTCCCATACCCGTGGACACCGGCAGCGGCAAAAGCCATGTTCATTTTGCGCCGTTGGGCATCCTTCTGGCCGTCATGCCTTGGAACTATCCCTTCTGGCAGCTGTTTCGCTGTGCGGCACCGGCCCTCATGGCCGGAAATGCCGTGGTCCTGAAACATGCGTCGAACGTGACGGGCTGTGCATTGGCCATTGAGGAAACCGCGGCAGCCTCGGGAGCGCCCGACGGGCTGCTGACCGTCCTGCGGCTGCCGGGGCACCGGATGACGGGAGTGATCGGACACCGGTCAGTCCGGGCGGTCACTCTGACGGGAAGCACTCCGGCCGGTCGAAAAGTGGCGGCTGCGGCGGGTGAGGGTCTCAAAAAATCGGTCCTTGAACTGGGCGGGAGCGATCCCTACATCGTTCTCGAGGATGCCGATCTGCCCCACGCAGCCGAAACATGCGTCAAGAGCCGGCTTCTCAACTCGGGGCAAAGCTGCATCGCCGCCAAGCGATTCATCGTCGTCGATGCCGTGCGAAGGGAATTCGAAGAGCGGGTCGTGGAACGGATGAAGGCCAGAACCGTGGGAAGCCCATTGGACAATACCGTCGACATCGGCCCCCTGGCCCGTGGGGATCTGAGAAACGATCTCCACGATCAGGTGCTGCGCACCACGGAAAAAGGGGCCCGCTGTCTGTTGGGGGGCCGTCTACCCGACGGGCCCGGCTGTTTCTATCCCTTGACCGTTATCTCGAACGTTAGGCCGGGTATGGCCGCTTTCGACGAGGAAACCTTCGGACCGGTGGCGGCCATTGTGCCGGCCAGGGATGAGGCCGACGCTGTCCGACTGGCCAATACCACTTCCTTCGGCTTGGGTGCGGCGGTGTTCACGAGGAATCTGGAAAGGGGCGAACGCATCGCCGTTCGGGAGTTGGAGGCAGGAAACGCCGTCGTCAACACTTTTGTCAAATCCGACCCCAGACTTCCATTCGGGGGAATCAACGACAGCGGATACGGCAGGGAACTATCGAGCTTCGGTATCCGGGAGTTCGTTAACATCAAATCCGTCGTGGTCGACACCCCAAGCTAGATCCGACGGCATCTCCAAGGCCGGGGGATCGGATCATTTGGAGCTTTAGATATTGCCTATCAATATGCTGGAATCATTGGGTGAATCAATGGCTATTTTTCGGATGTTTTTCAGTCCTGCCCCTGTCATCATGCCCCGGATCTGGGCATCCGAATAGGCCTGACCGTTGCGCGTGCCCAGAAGCATGTTAAGGGAAAACAATGCCGGAAACAGCGGACCGTCCCTGGTGTCGTCCAGTATGAAATCATGAATCATTGCGATGCCCCCCGGCTCGAGGGCACCCACCACCTTTTCGATAAGGGACCGGCAGGTGCTGGGCCCCTCTCCATGGAGGATATGGGACATCCAAACGCAGTCGTATCTCCCGTCAATCTCTCCGTCAACGAAATCACCCGATTGGAACCCGATCCGATCGGAAAGGCCGAAGCGGCCAATGGTCTCCTCCGCAAAGGGTCGCGTCGTTTCCAGGTCATAGACGACAGCCCGCAGATTCGGATGGGTCCTGCAAAAAAACACCGAATAGGTCCCTGGTCCGCCTCCAAGGTCCAGAAGACGCCGGCACCCGCTCAGATCCACCGTTTCCGACACGACGGGGGCGAGACCCATGGCCAGGTTGAACATTCCCATCAGAAAATCCCGCCGGGCGGTTTCATCCTGATACCGTGCGGGGGTGCGGACAGGCCCCCCCGATAGGACCGATTCGTCGAGCCGCGACCAGGAATCCATCAACTGGGCATGGTGACGGATGATGTAGCCGATGTACCGTGGCGAGTTGCTCGACAGGAAGGTCGAGGACATGTCGGCGTTGGCAAACCGGTCCCCACTCTTGGTCACCAGCCCCATGGCCGAAAGGGCATTCAACAACATTTCCGTTGCTCTGCCGTCGGCACCAATGCGGCGGGCCACAGCTTGGGCGGTGTCGGCCCCCTCGTCAATGGCGGTGAAGATGCCCAGCCGAACCCCTGCGTGAAGGGCGCACCCTTCCCAGTAGGCGCCTGACATCTTGAGTAATGGCCCGGGAGATTGAGTGACGTGATCGGTCATTTGTGGCTCCTTTGCATTGGCGGGGGCGCCGCCGCCGTTTCAGCCGTCCGGGCTGGGTGTGAAGCCGTGTTATGTCGGATCGAGGCGATCGGCCGATTTCAGGCCGGATACAAACCGGATGCCGGCACCGTCTCCGGATACCCGGGTGACCGTTCCGATGGCCCTGACCCACCGGCGGGATTCCGGAACCATGAAGGTCATCAGAACATCGGCCCCCACGTCCATAGGGTTTTCAGTCCGGATGAACAGTCCTCCGGCGGAAACATTTCGAATGAGCCCCTGACCGGAGGCTTTCGGCGACTCGAGATCGACGGAAATGTACGCCGCGCTTCGCCGGGTTCTGCGCCGGTCCCTCTCGGAAACAAGGGTTTCGAGGTCACTCAAAAGCGACTGACGTTCCTCCGGTCGGAGAGAAAGCACCAATTGAAATATCCTGGCGGTGACGGCGGTTGAGGATGGCCGGTCGACGGTGCTGCGGGTCATGGCGCCCTCCCGTAAGATGATCGGGACGAATCCCACCGATGGCGAAACCGAGGCAACCCCGAAAGTGAAGCGGCAGGATGGAATCGGCGGAAGAGGCAATGCCTCGGAACCCCTATAGGAGAAGCCAAAAAGAATGTCAATGCGCCGACCTCGTCAAATGCCCGGTTGCAAAGGAAGTGATTGACGACGACCGGCATCGAACTCACCTTGTCCTATTGACAGGCCACGGACAGCCCGCTGTCGCATCGACCGCAAGCACCGACAAGACGCCCCACGGCCGGGAACGACGCCCAAGGCGGTTTGGGCAAGACCACGGCAGAGCGCCTCAGCCCATTCGTTGACCCCGGAGAGGATACCGGGATAGAAGGGGTCGGATGAGGAAGGGGGAGGACGACTGAGTGGCCCCGGCAGGAAAAGGGCGATCACATCGGTCCGGAAACAATGAGCCGGGAGGGGTGCGTCGGCAGGACCATAACCAGAGATTCAATGGATTGCAAAGGGTTTGATCATGGGGAAAACAACGACTGGAAGCAACGATACCGTAAAAAAACAGACTCTTGTCACGTCGGTGGTGATATCCGTCATGGTCGGCTTTTTCCTGGGGGTCGTCTTCGGCGTCTACAAATCCTCCGGGAGGCTGCCGGCAGGGGCCGAGGGGATTCAGGCGGACGCCGACGGCCGCGAACGAATGCTCCAGGTGTTGACGGAAAAGGTCCTCACCAATCCGGACGATGGTGCCGCCTGGGTTCAGTTGGGCAACCTTCATTTTGACTCCGATCGCCCCAAGGAGGCCATCGGCGCCTATGAAAAAGCCCTGGCCCTTGAGCCTGGCAACGCCATGGTACTGACGGACCTGGGCATCATGTACCGCCGGTCGGGCAATCCCGAAGAGGCCGTCCGGCGGTTCGATCAGGCCATAGAGGCCGATCCGGCCCTTGAAAACCCCTATTATAACAAGGGGGTCGTGTTATTCCACGACCTGAACGATCATCAGGCCGCCATCAGGGCCTGGGAGGCGCTCCTGAAAATGAATCCAATGGCAAAAGCCCCCAACGGACAAGCGGTAAAGGACATCGTAGCCCAGCACCGGGAGACGACAGAACAATAGTGGATAGAACAGCGGAATCGGAAAATCGACGGGTGGGGATCAGGCCTTGAGGCAGGCCAGATTTTTTGATCGGCAGTTTTCCAGCTTGCGGATATGCTCCTCTTCATCGGCAATGATTCGGTCCAGTTCGTCAATTTCCTTGGCTTCGACCATAAAATCACGAAACACCCCGTAGAAGGCTACCGTGTCCTTCTCGAATTCGATCATGATACGGATGAGATCCGAAACCGCATCGATCCGAGAAAAATCCACCTCTTCGAGGGAAAAACTGCGGTTGGCCACCACGTCGGCCAACATTGATCGGCCCAATTCCTCCAGCAGCGGCTCGCCCGGGGCCTCACCCCGCTCCTCCCGCATCCGGTCGAAGTGCTCTGCGTGGCGGGCTTCTTCGTCGGCCATCCAGGCGAGCATCTCCGATAGCTCGGGGTCGTCGATTATCTTGTGGAGGGCCGTTCGGTAGACCCTCTCCCCGTTTTTCTCGATCTGAGCAGCCAAATCCAATACGTCGTTCAACGTAAACATAACAGTCCTCCCCCGGCTTTCAGACATCGCGGCAACGGGATGGTGTCACCGCCCACTGGCAAACGGGTCTCAAATGCTTAAGTTGGAGTCCTACTGCGACGACCAACCCTTTTAATCGTAAATTACCGATAAAACAAAGGCCCAGCCATGTCAATACCTAACCACCTTACCGCCAGATCAGGGGCAATCCTCGACCGTGAACGGATGGCCCGTATTTTTAAAGCCCTTGGCCATCCGGTTCGAATTCGGATTCTTCAACACCTACAATCCGCTGGACACTGCAAATGCGGGGATATCGTCAAGGAACTGCCCCTGGCCCAGTCAACCGTGAGCCAGCATCTGAAGTTTCTGTTGGATGCGGGTCTCATTACCGGCGAAGCTGCCGGGGCCGCTATTTGTTACACCTTCAATCGGGACCTGTTTAAACAGCTGGAGGAAAGCCTCTGTCATATGATGGACGTCGGAGGCAACCGTCGATGAAAGGGGGCGAGAACCTATCGATGGCTACGGAAACAGAGCCTTTCCGCAACCGCCGTGGTCGATCGCTCAGTTGGCCGGTCGCCCCCCTGATAGTGGTGCTGGCAATGACGGTGGCCTGCCCTCGGCCCTCATCTTCCATGGGCGGAGTGGTTACGAAAGTATACGACGGAGATACCCTGCTGATATCCAAGGGCGAAGGGGCGAGCGTGGTCGTCCGCTTGGTGGCCATCGACGCGCCCGAACGGTCCAAGACCCCGGGCGCGCCTTCACAGCCCTTTAGCCGGAAATCCAGGGATTACCTATCGTCACGGGTCAAGGGACGGCAGGTCACCGTTCGATCCTGGGGGAATGACCGCTATGGGCGGTTGCTGGGCGAACTTTACGTGGACGGCGAGAACATCAATATCGAGATGGTGCGTCAAGGACTTGCAGAGGTTTACCGGGGCCGCCCTCCGGAGGGGCTTCGACTGCTGGAATACCGGTCGGCTGAATCCCGTGCCAGAG
>JASFIA010000146.1:0-6281 GCA_050122915.1 Desulfobacterales bacterium
CTTAATAGGCCCGAGGACCCCGCCGGGACCAACGCCCGGCAAGCGGTTCGCTTCGATTCGGGGTCAGAGGGCCCTCAAATATTCCGGCTTGAGGGCGATGGCCCCCGATATCGCTTGGTCGAGCAGCGTCAGCGTCCGATCCTTGTCTTTGGGCATGCGCGCCCGGATGGGAAGGTAGTTGGAGGCATGGTTGGCATGAAAGAGGCCTCGGGTCATGTGGGTCGCTTCGACGAGGGATCGTAATTCTTTCAACATGTCTTCCGGGCCCGGTAGCGTGAACCGGCCGGAGCGTCGGGCCTCAAACATGGGGGTTCCCGGGATCAGCATCAGGCTAAGCGCCCCCACGAACTCGGGGTCGATCTCGGAGAGCACACGGCCGGTCTCCCTGGCATGAATTCCGGATCGCTCGATGCCGGCCACCCCCAACAAAACGGTGACAGAAAGCCGTATTCCGGCAGACCGGACTTTGCGGCCCATGGCTATCATTTTTCCACTGTCCGCCCCCTTGCAGATCGCTTCGAGGGTTACGTCGTCTCCGGATTCGAGGCCCATGTAGACAATGCCAAGCCCCCATGATGCCAGTTCGGAAAGATCCTCACTGGATTTCAGGCTGATACTTTTCGTATTTCCGTAGAGACCGACGCGGGTCACCCAGGGCAACTGAGTGCGAATGGCCTTGAGAATTCGAAGCAGGCGATTCTGGGGGATGACGAGGGCATCGCCGTCGCAGATAAACACCCGGCGCTGGCGGCGGCAATGGGTTGCCGCAAAAGCAATGTCGGCATCGATGACGGAGTCCGGCTTGATCCTGAACCGTTCCCCCCTGTAGGTGCCGCAGAATCCGCATCGGTTGTGGGAGCACCCGACGGTGGCCTGAAGCAGGATGCTGTCCGCCTCACTGGGCGGACGGATGATATTTCCCTCGTAATGCATTGGCTGTACGTCGCTTCGGATAGTTGTTCCGGCCCTGAAGAAGGCGCTGTTCCTTCTGATCTCGTTCTGACCACGGGGAGGACACTTATAGCCCAATCATCAAAAAATAGGCAACCCCTTTGGTCCGATGCGAAACCGGTCACCGCTGTTTCCACAGGTGTCAACCGGGGTTTTCAGTTGGGTTAGAAAAAAAAACGCCGAACCAGCGCATACAGGAAAGGGACTATTATGGCCGGCAGAAGGTTCCCGATGCGGATACGGGTCATCCCGAGTAGATTCGTTCCAATGGCGACAATCAGTAATCCCCCCACAGAGGACAGTTGGGCGATCACCTCTGGGGTCAACAGGGGTTTGACGGCGCCGGCGGCCAGGGTAATGGTTCCCTGGTATAAAGCCACTGGAAGGGCGGAGAAAATGACGCCGGCACCCAAGCTCGCAGTGAACAGGATTGAGGTGACGCCGTCGAGAACGGATTTGGCGAATAGGGTCTGGTGGTTCCCCGTCAGACCGCTTTCCAAAGATCCCACAATGGCCATTGCCCCAACGCAGAATACCAGGCTTGCGGTGACGAATCCCCTGGCAACGCCGTCGTCGGTCGTCGAGCCGAACCGGCGTCCGATCCAGTGCCCCAAGGCTTCGAGTCCGCGCTCGATGCCGGCCAGTTCACCAACGACCCCCCCGACAACCAGGCTGCCGATCACCAGCAACACATTCTCTGTTCTCAATGCCCCTTTGATGCCAATGAGGATGACGGCCAGCCCCACGGCATGGATAACGGTCTGGTTGACCTTTTCGGGGATGCCTTTTCGAAAAAGCAATCCAACGAGGCTTCCGACAACGATAGCAATGGCATTGACAACCGTTCCGATCAAATGGCGCCTTATCCGGAATTGCCGCTGCAAAACGGACCGGTGCCTCAGCCGCCCTGCACAACCATCCCGTACCTTTCATGAGACGAATGGCGACATAAGGATATGGCGCCATTGATGCGTATTGCTCCATATTCAAACCCGTCCCATGAGGGAGGGTGGGTATCCAGATGGCTGATTAGGCCCATTGAGCGACAAATCACCGGCAAGATAGGAAAAGGACGGTCAAATTGCAACGTCAAAATCAACCCTGCCTGCAAACGGACCTCAAGGGCCTGAGAAGCCGATTCCCTGTTCTGTCACTGCCGGTTCCAATGGTGGCGGCCCAAAGGGCTGAAAAAAGATCCAAGCAACAGCAGGGACGGGTAATGGATCATCTGTAAAGGACCGATACGACTATTGATGATGGACTGTTCCCCGAAAAATGACGCCGATATCGACGCACTGAAAAACGCAATGGAAGCACAGGCTGAAAAGTGCCGGCGCCTGGAGCGAAAGCTTTCGGAATCCATCGCGCTGCTTAAGCGAACGATGGAAAGCCGGGAGAAGTTCAGGATCCTTGTGGAAGATATCGATGCGGTCATCTTCTCCATCAATACCGATGGCATAGTGACCTATATCAGCCCGACCATCGAAAAGTACACCGCTTTCAAGCCCCCCACTTATCACGGGAGGCATTTTCTCGATGCGGTGCATTCCGGTGACAGAGAACGGGTCTTGGCGGCCTGCGCCAACATCAGGTCCGACAACCTCGGTAGCACGGAGTATCGCCTGATCCATAAAAACGGGGGGTACCGGTGGGTTCGTTCTTTCAGCCGCCCCATCATGAAGGGAGGCGTGTACAAGGGGTTGAGAGGGGTCGGTATCGACATCACCCGCCTCAGACAAGCCGAAGAAACCGCAAGGACGACGGAACAAAAATACCAGTCCCTTCTCGACAGCATTGAGGAAGGGTTTTTCGAGGCCGACCTGAAAGGCAATCTGCAATACGTCAGCCCAACCCTATGCCGGATTACGGGTATCGATGCCGACCGGCTGCTGGGCAAACCATTCAGAAGGTTTATCTCCCCGAAAATGGCACGGCGGTTGGTGCGATTCTTTGCAGGCATCTACCGGACCGACAGGCACGCCATCTTCCCCGATCTCATAATGGAGAATGAAACCCGCACCATGATAGTGGAAGTGGCGGCATCCTTGATCCGGGAGAACGATTCTCCCGTCGGTTTCCGGGGACTGATTCGCGACATCACTGCCCGCAGAAAGGCCGAAGAGGGCAAGGAGAAGCTGGAGCAGCAGTTGCAGGAAGCACAACGGTTAGAGGCCGTCGGGACCCTGGCCGGGGGCATTGCCCACAATTTCAATAATATCCTCATGGCCATGCAGGGTAATATTTCCCTGCTCCTGCTCAAAGCCGATCCAGACCGCCCTGAAACGAAAAAGCTCATTAACCTCGAGCAATGCATCAAGGACGGAGCGGGTCTGACCCGGCAACTCCTGGATTTTGCCAGAGGTCGAAAAGGTACGGTAAAGCCCGAAAACTTGAATGACCTGGTGGCTAAAACCGCCCAGCTTTTCGGCCGGGCCAAACGTGAGATCACGGTGGACACCTCAGGCCTCAAAAGAATCTGGATCGCCGAGGTGGATGCCAGCCAGATTCAACAGGTGCTGCTCAATTTGTACGTCAACGCGTGGCATGCCATGCCCGGCGGCGGCACTCTGTCCATCCGGACCTGCAACGTTATCTTGAGGGATCACCTGGTTCAGTCGAGCGGGATACCGGCGGGAAGATATGTGAAAGTGGCGGTCAGTGACACCGGGGAAGGCATGGACGAGACGATAAAGCAGAAAATCTTTCATCCCTTCTTCACCACAAAGGACAAACACCGGGGAACCGGTCTGGGACTGACTTCGGCCTACGGCATCATCAAGAACCACGGCGGCACGATCCAGGTCAACAGCCGCAAGGGGCAAGGAACCACCTTCTGCATCTATCTTCCCGCATCGGGCAAACCCCTGGCGCCGGCTAAAACGGCTCCGGAAACGCCGATTCGGGGTACCGGGACCATCCTCGTCGTCGACGACGAACCCTTTATCCTGGATATTACCTGTGAGGGGCTGAGGGAAATCGGCTACAGCGTGTTGGCCGCACGGCACGGTAAGGAGGCTCTTGAGATCTTTCGTGCCAACCAGGGCCGGATCGACTTGGTGATTCTCGATTTGATAATGCCAGAGATGGACGGCGGCGAAACCTACCGGCATCTTAGGCAATTGAATCCGGAGGTAAACGTCATCTTGACCAGCGGTTATGATTACAACCAGCAGGTGGAGGCCCTCCGCCGTCAGGGATGTCGGGATTTCATTCAGAAACCCTTCGACATCGCCACGCTATCTGAGAAAGTGGGCCAGATTCTGGCCAGCTGAGACGTTCCACCTCGGTGCCAGGCAGTGACAGCCCACCGGAAAACCAGACAGCCCCCTGCCACATCGTATCGAGGCAACCTCGCCACCATCCCTATATGCCCGCCTCCCATGTGGATTCGCCTTTCCATTTATGCTATGAAAGCATTTTTGTCATTCCTTTCACTCAAGCTGGTGGCGGGCTCAATCGCTTTTCAAGGGCGCCCGCCCAAAAAGCCGGAGGTGCCATGCCTCCGAGACCACCTGAAGGAAGACCATGAACCGCCTTTATGCATTTCTGACCGGGCCGGCCTTGTGGGTTGCATTTATCGTATTCTGCGGCGGCATGCTGCTCCGTATCGCCTACCTCTACGGGCTGAGCCGTGAGCGAGACCGGGTCTTTTATAATCATATCAGCTGGGGCTGGGGGATCCGCTCGATCATTCAGTGGATGATTCCCATGGGCAGCGCCGCAATGCGTCTTCAGCCCGTGTTCACCGCACTCGTCTTCGCCTTTCACATTCCACTGCTGCTGGTCCCCATTTTTCTGGACGCCCACAACATTATGCTGGAGGAAGCGTTCGGATTCCGGCTCTGGTCACTGCCCGACCCACTGGCCGACACCCTTTCGATCCTGTTGGTTTTGGCGGGTGTCGGGCTGCTGATCCGTCGGGTTGTCCGACCGGAAGTAAGACTGTTGACGACGGGGTGGGATTACACCCTCCTGGTGCTGACGCTTCTCCCCTTTGTCACCGGGGTGATGGCTTTTCACCACTGGGGGCCCTACGAAGTGATGATGATCGCCCATATCCTATCCTCAGAATTGCTCCTGATCCTGATACCATTGACAAAACTGGGTCATATGGTGCTGTTCTTTTTTACCCGGGCCTTCATCGGTTTTGAAATGGGCGGGCGGCGCGGCGCTGTCTCCTGGTAACCGCCACACGATTTCGGAGCATAAGATCAATGACAACGAAGGAATCCACCGACGACAGCAACAGCGGGGCGTCAAAACCCGTTGATGTCAAAACCATTCAATCCATCTTGAGCGTCAACGACAGTGCCCGGGTAAAGACGTGGCTCAACCTGTGCTCCCGCTGCGGTCTCTGTGCGGAAAGCTGTTTCGTCTATCTTTCCAATGACAAGGACCCCACCTTAAGCCCCGCTTACAAGTTCAAGTCCACGATAGGCGAAATGTATCGCCGCAAAGGACGGGTGGACAGACCGTTCATCGAAAAGTGCCTCCCTCCCCTATGGTATCACTGCACCACCTGCAAGCGATGCTCCATGTATTGTCCCTTCGGCATCGACATCGCCACACTGATCAGCCTGGGTCGACACGTCTGCTATTCCCAGGGGGTCGTACCGGACAAGCTGGCCTTCTTCACCGACAATTGCCAAAAAAGCGGCAACCACATGGACCTGCCCAAAGAGGAACTGCTGGATACCTGCGAGTGGATGGTCGAGGAAGCCGAAGACGACTACAGCGGCATCACCATCCCCATCGATAAGAAGGGCGCCACCTACATGTACACCATCAACCCCCGAGAGCCGGTTTTCTATCCCCAGGAACTGGGCTTGGCCGCTATTATCTTTTCGGTCGCCGAGGTCAGTTGGACCCTGCCGACGTTCGGGTGGGACTGCACCAATTTGCCCATGTTTGCCGGCAACCGTGTGGTGGGAGGGCAGCAGGTGCGAAACGTTTACGACATGGCCCGGGAACTCGGCTGCCAAAAAATCCTCATCACCGAATGCGGCCACGCCTTCCGGTCCCTGGCATTTGAGGGGCCGTACATGGCCGGCTACATGGATGGACGGCCTCCCGTCGACATCGTCCATTCCATCCAACTCCTCTACGAGTTGGTTCGTGATGGCCGAATTGCTATCGATCCTGCCAAAAAGCTCAAGGAGCCGGTCACCTATCAAGATCCATGCAACGTGTCTCGAAACGGCGGGCTATGGGAAATCGGGCGCAAACTGATCGGCTACCTCTGCGAAGACTATCGGGAGATGTCACCGAACCGGGAACACAACCACTGCTGTGGAGGCGGCGGGGGAATTCTTCCCATGGGGCCCGACTAC
>JASFIA010000147.1:0-6274 GCA_050122915.1 Desulfobacterales bacterium
CAGCAAGGGGGACCTGGTTGAAATCGACAGTTTGCGGACGGTGTTCGGCCCCCATCTGGGGCGTCTGCCGGTATCGTCCAACAAGTCCCAACTGGGGCATTCCCTCGGTGCGGCAGCGGCGGTCGAGGCGGCCCTGGCGGTTGAGGGCATGCAGCAGGGGCTGCTGCTGCCGACGGTCAACCATATTGTGGATCCGGCCCTAGCCGATGTGGATGTGGTCCCGAACCATACCCGGCGCCATCCCCATGAGACGGTGCTGACCAATGCTTTCGGTTTCGGGGGTACCAATTGCTGTCTGGTTCTCAGAGGAGTGTAGCGTGTGAAACCCAAGCCCTTTGTCACCGAAGCCCTGAACGGCCATGCCTGCTACGTGAGGGAGACGGTCAGCGGCCGTGTGTGGCATCGATGCGACCTGCGGACCCTGTATGCCGACACTGACAGGAGTCAGGTGGTCTATCATGCCAATTATCTGCGGTATTTTGAATACGGCAGGGCTTCTCTGATGAGGGATGCCGCCTATCCCTACCGGGAAATCGAGGAAAGCGGCTACGTATATCCCATCATCAAGGTGGACATCGACTATTATCTGCCCCTGCACTACGATGACGCCATGTATATTCATACCCGTCCGGGACCCATGGAGCGGGTTCGGCTTCAGTTTGACTACGTCATCACCCGAACCGACCGCGCCGATATCGTGTGCCAGGGATTCACCCGCCACTGTGCAGTCAATGCATCCGGCATTCCGGTTGAAGTGGACGACAAGACGGTGCGACTATGGGACATATTCCCGACATAGGCCGGAGGGAAAGGCTTCCCGCGTCTCTTGGCATCCCCGACTATGCCGGCGACCATCATCTGCTGGGGAGGCCGGTCCTTCCGGCTGTGGACGCCATGGAAGCGCTAGCGCAAGGCGTTCGGTCCCATGATTCCGACCTGCCGGTAAGTGTCATGAGGGCGATTCGCTTTGACAAGTTTCTTTACCTCGATCACCAAAGCGCCGGAATCGACGCGTTCGTCGATATTGAAGTCCTTGAAAGCGGGGCGCTGGGTGCCTCTCTTGTCACCCGTTCCCGGGCTCCTGGAGGCGCCATCACTCGCACCAAAGCCCATGCCAGTGCGGTGTTTTCAAGGGAATCCCCGCCGCCTTCGACTCCGGCTGCCGACCCCGCTTCCCTCCGGGCCGACGAAACCATAAGGCCCGAAACGATCTACAGAGACCTCGTGCCGTTCGGGCCCGCCTATCGGAACCTGGGGTCACCGGTATCGCTCTCCCCCGAAGGCGCGTGGGCCCGCCTTCAAAGCCCCGAATTTACCGGAGACAGGACCGACCGACTCCTGGGCAATGGGTTTCCCTTGGACGCCGCCTTCCATGTCGCCTGTGTTTGGGGGCAGCGATATGTCGGCATCGTCGGCTTTCCTGTCGCTATCGATTGGCGTGTGGTGAATGACCCCCTCACTGGGGGGCTGATCTATGACTGTCGCGTCCAGCCGAGGGAAATAGCCTCCGCCGGTTTTACCGTGGATCTGTGGATATGGGATGCCAGGGGGCGGCTGAGAGAAACCGCCGCCGGATTGACCATGCGGGATGTGAGCGGGGGTAAGCTGAAGCCGACGGGGACGGTCCGCTTTCCCTCATGAACCTTTCCGACGCTGGGCAGTACCGCCGGTTTATCGTCGTCATGGGGCCGTGTCATGCCGGCTGCCGCCACTGTCGTCACCCGGGGGGGGGCTACCGGGGGCAACCGGCTCGGATCCGATGGATTCACTGTTGCGGAGTGCAGGGGTGTCGAGGAACGCCATGACGGCCTTGCGGGCGGACCATCTCAGAAAAATATGGGTGTATTCAGCACCGGCAAGGGCCATGCCCAAGAGAAACACCAGATGGGAAAGGCCGTAGGCAAGGGGACCTCCAATCCCGACGATCAGGGGTTCCTTTGCGTAGACCGAAGCGGCTGCCAGAAGGCTGATCAGGGGCCATCCGATGACATAGCTGAGTATGATAGCCCCCACACCGGCCAGAATGCGCAGGGTGGGGGGCTGTTTGAACGCACTGAGATCGGCCTCGTCCTCAATTGCCGACCGGACGAAGGGAATGCGAGCGGCTCGCTCGGCCGCGTTTTTCAACCATACAGGCATCATTCCCCTATAGAGGCAGATTCGGGCTCCGTCAACCGGAACCCATCCCGGGAAGGGGATGCTTCCGATCCTTATTCCGGCAAGAGGGCCATGATGACCATGCGAACAGATGCCAGGGGTTGGGATTATTTCGATCGGTTCTATTGCATTTCGTTGGCCGAACGGGAAGACCGGCGGGAAAATGCCAGGCGTCAGTTTGGCAGGGTCGGTCTGGCAGACAGGGTGGAATTCATGATCGTCGACAGAAATCCGGAAGGAAGCGAGGCAGGCATCTACGAATCCCACATGGCCTGTTTCCGGAAGGGGCTGGGGTCCGGAGCCCGACGCATGGTGGTCTTCGAGGACGACATCGTCTTCGACCAGTTCTGCCCACAACGGCTGGCCGCCTGCACCCAGTATCTAACCCAAACACCCCAGTGGCATCTCCTCTTTCTGGGATGTCTGGTTTCGGGCAGCCGTCAAACCTCTTGCGCTGCGGTTCGCAGCGTCCGATATCGGTGCCTCGCCCACGGCTACGGGGTGAGCCGTGAATACGCCCAGACCCTGGTCCGCAAACCCTGGAGCGGCGTGCCCTTCGATGCCATGCTCGCCGGTCTCGACGGCACCCCCTACGTGATTTACCCGTCCATCGCCTTTCAGAGCAATTCTCCCTCGGACAACCGCAGTCACCGAATTCTCGATAGGGTGAGGCGGATTTTCGGGGGTCTTCAGATCATCCAAAAGGTCAATGAACGCTATCACCGTCACCGGCGGGTGGTGCTCATCCTGCATCTGCTGGGGATCCTTTCTTTGGGGGCACTGCTGTTTTGAACCGCGCGACTCCCGAATCGGAGGGAACCAAGGCCGTCAACTGGATCCTCCTTTTAGCGACCCTCTTGATAACGGCGGCCATGTTGGGCTTTTCCCTTATGCGTCTTCACGTGGATACGGATGTCGTCAGCGCCCTACCAGACGACGGCGGCGCCGTCTCGGAAGCGGTGGATATTTTCAAGCACCATCCCTTCCAGGATCAGATCGCCATCGATATCGGACTGCCCGCCCCGGACCCGGACCGACTCGTGAGTCTCGGGGACGTTGTGGAAAAGCGCCTTCACGAAAGCGGGCTTTTCGCCAGCGTCGGGGTCGACGCTTTCCAGAATGGGTTGCCGGCTCTGGTTGATCGAATCGTCACTGACCTGCCCTACCTTTTCAGCGAGAAGACCCTCGAAACCAGGGTTTTGCCGCTGATCCGTCCTCCGGCCGTCCAAGACAGGGTCCGCTTCATTCACGACCAGTTGACCCGCCTCGATGGCATCGGACAGGCCGGAATGATTGCGAAAGACCCATTGGGGCTGAGAGAGCTCAAGTTGTCGGGTCTTGTCGATCTGGCGCCCACCCAGGATGCCCGGATCTACAGGGGCAAGCTGTTGTCCGGAGACAGCCGGCATCTGCTGGTGGTGGCCCGACCCCTTGAATCCGGAACGAATACGGTCAATGCCCGGAACCTCGACCGTCTCATGGACGCGATCGAGAAACGGTTGATTGCCGATGGAGATATCGGCGGGCACGATGTCACACTGACGCCGGTGGGGGCCTTCAGAGCGGCCTTGGACAACGAAACCATCGTCCGAAAGGACGTGCGCAACGCTCTGATACTGGCCACCCTTGGAATCGCGGGTATGCTGATCGTGGCATTTCCCCGGCCCTGGCTGGGGCTCTTGGCCCTGCTGCCAGCCGCTGTCGGGACGGTGGCCGCCCTCTTCGTCACCTCCCTGTTTACGGAATCGCTGTCCATTATGGCCCTTGGGTTCGGCGGCGCTATTGTCTCCATTACGGTCGACCACGGCATTGCCTATCTGCTCTTTCTGGATCAGCCCCAGGGCGGTGACGGCAGAAAGGCCTCCCGGGAGGTGTGGGCCGTCGGACTCCTGGCGGCACTGACATCCATGGGGGCATTTGCCGTTCTGGGCATCAGCGGATTCCCCGTTTTTGAGCAGCTGGGCTGGTTCACGGCCATGGGAATCGGTTTTTCCTTTCTGTTCGTGCACACCGTATTTCCCCTGATGTTCCCCCGTATGCCCCCGGTCACCGCGGCCCGGGTCCTGCCCTTGAGGGGGTGGGTGGACCGAATGGCAGGTGCCGGAGACGCCGGGGCTTGGCTTTGTCTGGGTCTGGCCGTGTTTCTCGCGTTTTGGATGAGGCCCCGGTTCCTGGTGGATCTCAAGGCCATGGGTACGGTCACCGACGCCACCCTGGCCGCCGATCAACTCATCACCGAGGTGTGGGGGGACATGTTTAACCGGGTATTTATCATGACCGAGGCGGACACCCTTCCGTCCCTTCGGGAAAAAAACGATCAACTCCTCGATATCGTTGAAGCCGCTCGGGCCAAGGACCAGGTGACCTCCGGCTTTCTGTCCTCCGACATCTTCCCCGGTGCCGGGCGTCGGAAGGCAAACCTGGCCGCGTGGAGGGTATTTTGGAGCCCCGACCGGGTGGAAGACCTTCGCCTCGAGTTGAATCGCGCCGGCGATCGATTCGGTTTCTCATCCGATGCGTTTTCGCCGTTTTTTGAGACCCTGTCAGGGGGGGAAAGCGGTGACGATCCGGCAGAGATTCCTCCTGAAACGCTCGATCTCATGGGAATTGTCAGAGATCCGGTCGAGGGCGAGTGGCGCCAGTTTACCGGGCTGGGCACCGGCCCCGGCTTTTCAGCCGACGCATTTCGGGAATCCCTGGCCCAGACGGCGAAGATCTTCGATCCACAATTGTTTTCAGAGCAGATGGGCCGTTTGCTCTTCGATACCTTCACCCGGATGCTGTTCATCCTCGGCATCAGCGTTGTGGTGCTCCTTTTTTTCTTTTTCGTCGACTGGCGGCTGACCCTGGTGTCCCTTCTGCCCATCGCCTTTTCCCTCGTCTGCACCCTGGGAACGCTCGGATTGATGGGTCGGCCCCTCGACATTCCCTCCCTGATGCTGGCCATCATCGTCCTCGGGTTGGGGATCGATTACTCCCTTTTCTGGGTGCGCTCCTACCAGCGGTATCAGGCCCGAAGCCATGAGCACTTCACCCTCATACGGATGGCGGTGTTCATGGCTTCGGCATCGACCCTGATCGGATTCGGCGTCTTGCTGACGGCCGAGCATGCTCTCCTCAAATCCGCCGGTATCACCTCGTTTCTGGCCATTGCCTATTCGCTTGCGGGGGCGTTTTTCATATTGCCGCCCATCCTGGATCGTCGGTTCGGGGACCGGCCGCCGGCACCGTCGGCCATCGAGGCGGGCATCCGATACCGGTATCGCAACATGGAGGCCTATCCCAGGCTCTTCGCCCGTTTCAAACTGCGCCTGGATCCCATGTTCAAGGAGTTGGACCGTCTTTTGGAGGCCGGTCATCCCATGAAAACCATTGTCGACATCGGCACCGGATACGGTGTGCCGGCATCTTGGCTCCTGAACCGCTTCCCCGATGCCAGGGTGTATGGTATCGAACCGTCGGCGGACCGCGTCCGAGTGGCTTCGAGGGCCCTGGGACCGAGGGGGGCGATCCAACAGGGTGCCGCTCCTGTGGTACCCGAGCCGCCGGAAGTCGCCGACGGGGTGTTCATGCTGGACATGAGCCATTACCTGACAGACGAAGACCTCGATTTGACATTGGAGACGGTGGGCCGCAGATTGAAACCTGGCGGCATTCTGGTCATGCGGATGGTGACGCCGCCTATCCGTCGGTTTCCCTGGTCGTGGTGGATCGAAGATCTCAAGGCTCGGATCGGCGGCACCGGTTGCCGCTATCGCCGACCGGAGGAAATGGTCGAGCGGATGGGCCGCCATGGGTTCAACGTGACGGCGGTTCAGCCGTCCGGCTCCTCCAAAGAATTGGTGTGGGTGGTGGCCGGCCGAAAGCTGGACACCTCATGAAGCTGAAGAGGATCGCCATAGACCGACACGCGACACATGCCTTAGGACACGGGAGGCGATGGCACCGGGCGGCCGCATGGCTTGCAGTGCTCATGATCGCCGGCTGTGTGCCTGTGATGCCCTCGGGAGATGTGGATTCCTCCGGAACCTATCTGGTCGTGACGGACAGGGTGACCGGGGCGTTTCGACGCACCTATCATGTGCACCTGCCGCCCTATGCCCTAGATCGCGGTGAT
>JASFIA010000148.1:0-6255 GCA_050122915.1 Desulfobacterales bacterium
ACGAGCGACTCGAAGAGCTACTAAGCCAGGCGGACAACACGGTTTCGGGAATGACGGACCAGAAGGAAAATTTTCCGGATCCAACGGACAGGGCCACCTTGGAGGCCGACAGGAATTTCATGCTTCGGATACGCGACCGAGAGCACAAGCTCATCAAAAAGATCAAAAAGGCTCTCGATCGGATTGAAGACGGCACCTTCGGCATATGCGACAACTGCGGAGAAGACATCTCTTTCGCCCGGCTCAAAGCGCGCCCGGTCACTACCCAGTGCATCGACTGCAAGACCAAACAGGAGGCCCAAGAAAAAGCGCTTGGCATCTGATTCTCCCCATTCTATCGTCGATCTTCATGTCCACTCAACGGCCTCTGACGGCACCCTGCCACCTCTAGACATTATTCGACAGGCGGCGCTTGCCGGTTTAAAGGCCGTTTCCATCACTGATCACGATACGGTGAAGGGCGTCAATGATGTGCTGGCCTCGACGGTCCCGCCAGGGCTCGGCTTCATCAGCGGCATCGAGATCAGCACCGCATCCCCCGACCCATTTCCCTGCTTTGGCAGCCTTCATCTGCTTGGCTACGGCTTTTCCACCGACCATCCCGAACTGATCCGCTGTTTAGAGACGCTTCAAGACGCCCGCCGGCGACGAAACCCAACGATCATTGAAAAGCTCAATGGCGTGGGGGTTCACATTACCCTCGAGGAGGTCGGGCGCATCGCCGGCGACGGCCAGGCGGGGCGGCCCCATATTGCCGAAGCTCTGATGCGGAAAGGGTATGCCAAGGATATCGACGACGCCTTTGACCGTTATCTTGGCACCGGAAAAGTCGCCTATGTGGACAAATATCGGATCCCCTGCGCCGAAGCGATTGCTCTGATTCATCGAGCAGGAGGCGTTGCCGTCCTGGCCCACCCCGGATTGATCCGCCCCCGGACTCAATGGCCGGTGGAGAGCCTGGTTGCCGAACTGGCGAGGCTTGGATTGGACGGCATCGAAGTGTTCTACCCCGAACACAGCACGGACACCACTCGGTTTCTCCAAGACATGGCCAGCCGCTATAAGCTCATCCAAACCGGCGGCACCGATTTCCACGGTGAGCTAAAGCCGACCGTCGGCATTGGAATCGCCGATGGGGGCTTTTCAGTGCCTTTTGAGTGTTTTAAAGATCTCAAATCTTTGATAGACCAACGAAGAGCACTGACCGACTGATCCACAGTCAACCCCTAACGCGTTTACATTCCCATGGAACACCAGGATATTACCTCTCTCGAAAAGGCGATCGGCTATCGGTTCAAACGGCCGGCACTCGCCCTCGAGGCCCTCAGACACCGGTCCTATGTCAATGAACAGGCCTCCCCCGCCCTTGCCGACAACGAGCGGCTCGAGTTTCTGGGGGACGCCGTGCTGAATCTGGTGGTCAGCGAGCTGCTGATGGAGCGATATCCCGAAATGACCGAGGGAGATCTTTCCCGGGCCCGGGCCACACTCGTCAATGAAAACCAACTGGCTGATTTGGCAAAGCATATCGGTATCGGCCCGATGGTTCAGCTCGGTAAAGGCGAGATCATGTCCGGGGGGCGGGAAAAAAACTCCATTCTCTCCGATACCCTCGAGGCCATTGTGGCGGCTGTTTTTCTGGACGGGGGCCTCGATTCGGCCTATCGGGTGCTTCGCCGCCGATTCGGGAATCTGATGGCCTGCATCGACGGCCCATCACCATCTCTCGACAGCAAGAGCCGGCTTCAGGAACTGATCCAGACCCGGATCCATGCGGTACCCCGCTATCGGGTTGTCGAGGAGCACGGCCCGGATCACGACAAAACCTTTTGTGTCGAACTGGAAGTGGATGGACTCGTCGCACGGGGTACCGGCAAGAGCAAAAAGACAGCGGAGCAGGATGCTGCCAGGGAGGCACTGAACCGTTTGAAAAGCAGGTCTTGACCCCCACAGGGACCACCGTGCATCGATCACCAGACCCCATCCATCGACCCGTCATCATTCCTGTCTTTATTCCCCACGCCGGATGTCCCCATCGCTGTGTGTTCTGCAATCAGCACCTGGTGACGGGCTCTGGGACACCCATGCCCTCGCCTGACGACATTGGCGCTCGGGTGGAGGCGGTCCTGGGAACGCTTCCCGGAAGGAAACGGCCCGTGGAAATCGCTTTCTACGGGGGAACGTTTCTGGGACTTCCCCTCGACGCCGTCGACGGGCTTCTATCGACGGCATCTTCCTTTTTGGCGTCGGGGCGGGTTCAAGGAATCCGGTTTTCAACACGGCCGGATACCATTACCCGGCAAATCCTTGAGGCAATTCGTCCCTACCCGGTGACCACGATCGAGCTCGGGGTCCAGTCCCTCGACGATGGGGTCCTGGAGCAATCCTGCCGGGGCCATACTGCAGAGGACACTCGGAACGCCATCGCCAGGCTGGAACGGTTGCCGGTCGCTGTCGGCCTCCAACTGATGATCGGTCTGCCCGGAGACAGTGACCGGAACGCCATCGAAACCGCCCGAGAGGCCGTTCGGCTAAAGCCCGACTTCGTGCGGATCTATCCGACCCTGGTGTTCGCCGATACGCCCCTCGCAGATCAGTATCGCGATGGGGAGTACCGGCCCCTCTCCATCGACGAGGCCGTCGGGAGGGCCAAGTCCATGTTCGTGGTGTTTCTGGCCGCGGGAATACCGGTCATTCGAATGGGACTTCAGGAAACCTCGGCGTTGGCAACACCGGAAACCGTGGTCGCCGGCCCTCACCATCCTGCCTTTGGCGAATGGGTGCTGAGCGCCTGCTTCCTCGATCTTGCCGAAAAAACGCTTCGCCGCCACCCGCCGACAGGCGACCGCCTGATCATCAGGGTCAACCCGCGTTCCGAGTCCCAATTCCGGGGATCCCGGAATAAAAACATCCTTGCCCTCCATCGCGCCTTTCCACATCGACCGCTGCATGTCGTCCCCGACCCCCGGATCGACACCGGCGCCATCGCTGTCGACGCCTTGGATGCCGTTTATCTCTCGACCCTTGGAGCCGCCCCATGAGGCTTCGAATGATTTTGTTGGTGCTGTCCCTTTTGGCGTTCCTGTCGGCCGCCACCGGAGGATACCTTTTTTACTATTCCCTGAGGACGTCGGCGCTTCAGGAAGCCGAGCGCCAAGCCCAGACCCGGGTGGATATGCTTCGGATCAATCTCTCGGGCCTTCTCTCCGAAAACCTCGGGCCGGTCAGAACCCTTGCCGGGTTCCCTGTCCTCAAGGACGCCTTGTCAACCCTCCACCCGAAGGACATTGACGCCGCCAATCAGCTTCTCGACCATTTTCAGCGGACGCTGTCGGTGGATGTCTGCTATCTCATGGATTCCGTAGGGGTCACCGTTGCCTCCAGCAACCGCGGTGCCCCGGACAGCTTTGTTTCCCACAACTTTTCCTTTCGACCCTACTTCAACGCGGCCATGCAGGATGAATTGGGAACCTATCTGGCCCTTGGAACCACTTCGAGAAAGCGCGGTGCCTACTACAGCTATCCGGTCTCCGATACCGACTCCGGCAAGTCCATCGGCGTCGTGGTGATCAAGGCCTCCATCGAGCAGATCGAAAAGCAGCTCGGTATCGGCCCCGAGGACATCGTTCTCGTCACCAACCCCCAGGGGGTGATCTTCATCTCCAGTCGGGAGGATTGGCGGCACCACCTGCTGTGGAATCTCTCCCAGGAAGAAATCGATCAGATCGCCGATTCCCGCCAATTTGGTAGCGGACCCTGGCGATGGACCGGTCTCCAACTGGTGGATGCACGGTACGTCGTCGACCGGGAGGGGCACCGGTATCTGATGAACCAGGGGTTCATCGACATCTTCCCCGGCTGGCAGGTCATTTTGCTTCGAGACATCGTCAACATCTCAAAAGTGGTGTACGAACCGCTGCTGCGGATTACCGGCCCTGCCGTTCTCGCCCTTTGCATGCTGATAGGGGTTTCGGTGCTCTTTCTCTATCAGAAGGCCAGCCATGAGATCCTTAAGCGAAAAGAGATGCAGACGGCGCTGGAGGAGAGCGAACAGCGCTACCGCACCCTTTACAACCAGACCCCGGCCATGCTCCACTCGGTGGACAGCCAGGGACGGATCATCAGTGTCAGCGACTACTGGCTCGATGTGCTCGGATACCACCGCAGCGAGGTTCTGGGCAGGCCATTAAC
Source organism: Desulfobacterales bacterium (assembly GCA_050122915.1). Taxonomy (GTDB): domain Bacteria; phylum Desulfobacterota; class Desulfobacteria; order Desulfobacterales; family UBA5852; genus CALNZV01. Next base: position 4,192 of record JASFIA010000148.1, read on the forward strand.
GGACTTTTTTACGGATTCCTCCCGGCACTATGCAGAAGCCACCGTGTTTCCCGCCTTTTTCAGAACCGGGTTCTGCAAGGACATTACCTATCAATTTCTGAAATCCAACGGGACCGTCATCGACGTGATCCTCTCGGCCATCAGCGAGCGGGACAGCGAGGGGAAACCGATTCGGTCCCTGGCCGTATCCATCGATGTGACCGAGCGGATCAAAGCCGAGCGTGCGCTGAATCAGGCCAAAGATGAACTCGGCCGCTACACCCAAGGGTTGGAGCGGGAAGTTCAGAAGCGCTCCCGGGAAATTTCAAGCCTGTTGAACAACACACCCGACGTGGTCTCCATTAAGGACCCGGAGGGGCATTACAGCCTCATCAACCGGCGGTTTGAAGAAATTTTGGGGCTGACCAACAAGGTCGTTCAGGGGAAAACGGATATGGATCTCTTCCCGGAAGAAACGGCCCGCCAGTTCAAAACCAACGACCGAAAGGTGTTGACCGAGCGGCGCTCCATCCAGGTGGAGGAACGCCTTCCCCACCGGGACGGCACGGTCCACACCTACCTGTCCGTCAAATTCCCCATTTACGACGAAAACGGCGACGCCAGCGGGGTTTGCCAGGTATCGACGGACATCACCGACGTGAAAAAAGCCCAGGACCAGCTTCGCCGGCTCTCGGCCAGCATCATGGCCAGTCAGGAAAATGAGCGGGCAGCCATCGCCCGGGAGCTTCACGACGAGCTGGGCCAGGTACTGACGGCCCTTCGCATGGATTCCGTCTGGATGGCCAGGCGTCTCGAAACCAGGGATCCGGCCGCGGCCGAGCGCGCACGGACCATGTGCGGCCTTATCGACAAAAACATCGAGGAGGTCCGCGGCATGGCCATCCGATTGAGACCGGGGGTGCTCGATGATTTAGGCCTGGTGGCGGCCCTGGAGTGGTACACGACGGATTTCGAACGACGGACCGACATCACATGCCTTTTCGAACATGGCCACATCCCCCCGATTAGCGACGCCGTCGCCACGGCAGCCTATCGCATCACCCAGGAAACCCTTACCAACGCGGCCCGTCACGGATCTCCCACCCGCTGTACCGTCGAGCTGACGGCTGAAAACCAGGTGCTGAAACTGATCGTCTCCGATGACGGCTCCGGTTTCAATCCATCGGTTATCGACGAATCCGAGGGCATCGGACTGACCGGCATGCGGGAGCGGGCGAATCTCGTGGGCGGACAGTTGTCGGTGGAATCCATCTACGGAGGAGGAACGTTCATTCGATTCCAGGTGCCTCTTGGCGCCACCCAAAGGACCCCATTATGATACGCGTACTTCTGGCGGACGACCACAGCATCGTCAGGGACGGCCTTCGGCGCATCATCGAAGACAGCGGCGACATGGAAGTGGTGGGAGAAGCCGCCGACGGAAGGGACGCCATCCGACAAATCGCCTCCACTCAACCGGAAATCGCCGTCATCGATATTTCCATGCCCGGACTCGACGGGCTCGAGGTGGTCAGCAGACTCCGGAAAGAGGCTCCGGATATTCCGGTTCTCATTCTCACCATGCACGAGGAGGCCCAGTATGTCGTCCGGGCCATCGAAGCCGGCGCCATGGGGTATCTGACAAAGCAATCGGCACCGGAGCAGCTGGTGGCGGCCATCCGTAAAATTTACAACGGCCAACGTTATATTACCGAAGACGCCTCAGAGGCCCTCGCCCTGAGGGTCGCCCGGGGCTCCGCCGGTCAGACCCCCTTGGACACCCTGTCCATGAGAGAACTTCAGGTGTTGAGGCGGCTGGCCATGGGGCACACCTCCAGGGAGATTGCGGAGGCATACAGCATCAGCATCAAAACCGTTGACACCTACCGTGCTCGGCTGCTGAAAAAACTGGATCTGAGAAACAATGCCGAACTCATCCGCTTTGCCATCCAAAACAACCTCCTCGAACCCTGACGGGTTTTGGTGTAGGGAATTCCCTTACACCAAAATCCGTCATCTGCTGATTGACCCTTCCTCCCAAGGCCTTTAGGGTTCACAATGCCTTATCCGGGTTCTGAGCCTCGA
>JASFIA010000149.1:0-6247 GCA_050122915.1 Desulfobacterales bacterium
AAGACCGCCCCGAGTAGGTAACACCCTTATTGGACCGTCGACGCCCTGGCGGCAGGCGGCGGTGCCGCGAAAACGGCCGCGGCGGCCCTTGCGCTCATCAACGATAAGTTGGAAGAGCGACCCGTCGTCTGCTCCCTCCCATGCCGACCACTTCCGTGGGATGCAAGGTGTCGTCGACGAAGCCTATGTGCGGAGTGGAAAAATCAAGATCATCGCCAAGGATTTCGAAACCCTGACCGTCGACGGGATTCCCATGGAATTTCAGAACACCCCGGGGACCTATCCGTCGGCGAAAATGATGACCCGGTTTCCGGATCTGAAGGCATTTCGGGCGGCGGGAAAGATCGTGGGTACAATCCACAACATCGACACCCTGCGTGACGCCCTGGAGTGGTCCAAACAGATCATCGTGTCCCTATACAGATATGGTCAGGAAGCCAAAGTCATGGTCGCTTCCCACTGCTGGCCGGGCTGGGGCAACCACCGCATCCAAGAGGTCATGCAGGGTCAGCGAGACACCTGCGCCACCCTCAACAACGGCGTGCTGAACCTGGCCAACCAGGGGGTGACCATCAACCAGGTCCACAACATCCATGAGGTGCCCAAGAGTCTCCAGCAGCAGTGGGTTGCGCGCTAGCCCACCACGGCTCGGTCCAGCACAACAGCAGGGCGGTGATCAACCGCTATTTAGGCTACTGGGAGGGCAAGCCCAACACCCATATTCCCCTGCCACCGGAAGATTCCGCACCGCTTGTCGTGGATATTTCGACGATCAGATCAAGGATGGAAAGGCCAAACTCGAAGGCAGCCGGGAGGTATACGAACCGTTGGGGACCCTCCTGGTGCAGTTCGACCTGGGCGTCGAGATCATGCCCGGCACGGGCACAAAAGATCTAACGCCAGAGAAGACGCCGTTCGAGAAGGAAAAGCCTGCGGACACATCCGGTGGATGAGGCAATGGCGGCCACTTCTCAAACGATAGGGTGATGGCGTCCTCCTTTTCGATTCGATTCCGAAATCCTATCAAGGAGGGATCGTCGACATGATTGCCGGACTTTCGACGGGCGGACGCAATTAGAACCGTTGAAATCTATCTGATGTGAAGGATACTGCCGAACCGGGGCAGCGATCCGTCCTGAAAGGATCGGTTGTCCTTCAAGGTCAAGGCTCCTTCCGGTCCGGCTTGGCCGTTTGAAGCCTGAGGGGGTCTTATCGGCCTCCGGAGCGTCATATCGACGAGAGGCCAAACCTACCCATGGGCCCAAGCCATCGTCTGATGAGCGGGCAGGAACACAATGCCGATGAGCGTTAAAGAGAATTGAAGGCTTCGGCGGCGGGTGGGTGGTTTGGGTATCCCCCCGTTGACGCCGCCGATAACCGGCAGCGGCTCCGATCGCTGGTGTTGGCTCAAGCCCCCGGCCGACATTTAGCGGCCAGCCGGAAGGCTTCGATGCCGTCCTACTTCTCAAGAGTCACCGTTACCGGTACGGCTCTAGTGATGGTGTCGAAAACCGGCGAATAGGTCGGACCCAACGCAACGATTTCTTCGAGCTTTTCAGGCGGCGCATCCGCATCGATATTGACCACCATCCGGATCTCCTTGTACCCCCTGGGGACGTCGTCTCGGATGCCCAGGAACCCCTGCAGATCGATGTCCCCCTCGAGCCTCGACTCCATCGAGCGGATGGCCACGCCCTTGGCGGCCGCGTGGTAGACGATGGATGTGGTCACGCATGCGGCCAGGGCGGTAAGGGCATATTCAACCGGATTGGGACCCAGATCCCTGCCCAGCAGAAGGGGCGGTTCGTCCGCATCCAAAACAAACGGCTCTCTGCGATCGTGTTCCTGTTGGGTGCCGTAGAAATTGCCGATCGTGGTTCGATTGTGCCCACCATCCAGCCACTGATTTCTGGCCCTGAATCTAAAGGAGGCGATCACCGGTGCTTTCTTGACTGCATCGATGGTTCCAAACAATTCATTGACGTTGACACCGTTTACCGCAGACGTTGCCTTCACAGTGTTGATCGATGTTTCCATTTTAGTCTCCTTATGGCGTTTCCCGGACGGTTTTGTACCGGCGGTTAACCATAAGCAAAGCAGAGGTTGTGCCAAACTGTCAAAATCTTTTTAGTCCATATGATATCAGCAGGTTGGAACAAGTACGGTCTCAAGGGACTTCGTCTCGAAATTCCATGATCGGCGAGATTTCGTGACATGAAATACCGAGATCTCGTCAGTTTCCGGATGCGATTGTGTGTTTTTGAGGACGTTTGATCTTCAGGGCTTTCATCCTGGACTGCAGGGTCGACGGAGGCACTCCCAATAATTTGGCGGCGCCTTTCTCTCCGGCCACCCGCCATTGGCAGGACTCGAGGGCCAGAAGGGTGTTGAGGCGCTCCAGCTGCTGAAGATCATGAGCGGTCCTTATGCCGGTTGCGGTCTCCAGTGGGGACGAGAGGACCTCCGTTTCCGGGGCATTCGATTCTATCGGCAGGGCGTGGTCCAGGTTAAGCCGTCCCTGGCGGGCCGTAATCACACCGCGTTCGATGACATTCTGCAATTCCCTGACATTGCCGGGCCAATCATAGGCTTTCAGGCGTTCGATGCAATCGACGCCTGGCGGAAGGATTTGCCGTCCCATTCGCTTGGCTGTCTTAACGACGAAGTGTTCGACCAGCAGCCGGATGTCATCTCCGCGCTCCCTCAGGGGAGGCACCGTAATGGGAAAGACGTTCAATCGGTAGAAAAGATCCGGCCGGAAACGCCCATCCCTGACCTCCCTGGACAGAATTCGGTTTGTGGCGGCGATTACCCGGACGTTGGTTCGCCTGGGGCGGGAGGCGCCGACGGGTGTAAATTCCCCTTCTTGAAGCACCCGCAGCAGTTTGGCCTGTAATTCTCGGTTCAATTCACCCACTTCATCAAGAAAGATCGTTCCGCCGTCGGCAATGGCGAACCGACCCTCCCGGCGCTGGGCGGCCCCGGTAAAGGCCCCTTTTTCATGGCCGAAAAATTCACTCTCCATGAGGGTGTCGGGAACGGCGGCGCAGTTGACGGTAATGAGAGGTCGGTCTTTGCGGAGGCTTGCAGCATGAATGGCTCTGGCAATCAGTTCTTTCCCGGTACCCGTTTCGCCGTTGATCAGAACGGTTGCGTCCGTGGCGCTGACCTCGGCCACCAGTTGGAGGCTTTTCCGGAAGGAAGGACTTTCGCCGATGATCTCGCCAAGGTTGTATAAGGACTGGATCTCGTCTCTGAGGTATTCGGTCTCATCTCGAAGAGACATAATTGTTTTTTGCGCCTCGTATCGCTCTCTCACATCCCGCAAAATAAGCAGGGAGCAGAGGCTGCCGTCGGCCTCGATTAGCGAGAGGGTCGCCTCTGTCGGCACGCTCTCCCGGTCGGCGTTCAGCACGGCCAGCCCGTCGCGCACCCATCCCCGTCTTTCTCCCTTCGGGCGGGCGTATTGCTGACGGATGGCCTGTCTGAGCCGATCGACATCGATCGGATCCAAAAACCGCTTGAACGAGCTGCCGATGCAGCGCTCTTGGCTGCAGCCGAGGATATGCTCCGCTGCCGGGTTCAGCAACAGGATGTTGAACTCATGATCCAGTTCCACAATGGCATCCATGGCGCCGGCGAACAACTCCCGCAGCTTTTCCTCGCGTGCGCGCAGCTCCTTTTCGGCTCGCAGTCGAAGCAGTTCCGCCGTCGCCCGGGCGGTAAATATGCGGAACACGGCCAAGTGGCGAAACGATTCTGGCATCTTTCGGGTATCGACGACGGCAAGGTTTCCCAGAATCCGGTTCTCGGTGTCGACCAGGGGAAATCCCATGTAACTGACCGCCCTAATTTTGGGAAGATCCGGATCCCCGGGGAAAAGATCGACCACATTCTCTGGGATGTGCAGGTAGGTCTTGTTGATGATGGATGCTTCGCAAGGCGTGCCGCGGATGTCGTATTCGTAGTGATCGACGAATTCACCAGCCAGCCAGAAGGCAAGAGCACGCAGTCGATTCTCATCCGGCAGGTATTCGGTCACCCATGCGCCGTTGGTTCCCAGGGATTGGCTGAGGTTTTTCACCAAGGACCTGAAGAAGCCCGAGCCGGTTTCTGCCGCGGTCCCATCGATGATTTTTTCCAGCAGATCGTTTTGGTCGAAGGATTCGTGGTGCCTTTCCATGATATCTTCCACTCCAATCTATAGTGAGGAGCGAAAAAGGCCTATGGGGAAACTCGAAGCCGCGCATGAGATGTGTCTGCGAGCGCGAGTGAGCGGGCCAGGGGCAATTTGAAGGCGGTTCAAATGGAGGAGCAGGCCGGTCAATTCGGATAGCCATATGGTCTCGGTGAATAATATGGGGATGTTGCCGAAAGATGTCCAACGGTTGATGCTCCAAAAGATGACCGGGAACCGAGTGTCGACAATTCTGAAGAACGTTGGGACTTCTATCGACCTCCTATAGGATCTCCCCATTCGGCAGACCGATAGAGCAAGGAGAGCCTACGTGAGCATCCGCTGGATATTTCTCATCGTCGTGCTGGTTTTCAGCGTCGTGCCTCTTCTAACGGCCATCGCCCTTAATCAGTCAGGGACCCGTCGTCTCGGAGAGACCTTCTCGGAGCGCATGGACAACATCCTCACCCAGAGTGCCGGCGCAGAGCTCATCGAGGCGACCGTCGGGCCATCACGGAACCGGAAGGCCATCTGGCCAGCATCGAAGCCGATATGATCCAATCAGCCGACCGCTTGAGCAGTTCCAGAACCGGTCCTGAGAGTCTTCCGGCGGGCCCGTCGACCGAGTACATCCACTCCGGATCCATCTGGGTAATGGAACTGCGGCCTGCCGACGGTTCCCGTGGGACCTCTTCTCCCCGGGTCCAGTGGGGGAAACCATACCGAGACCCTGATGACGGCCGTCTGGGGATGCGCCTGTCGACACCGGTCGGCAGGGGGGGATCCGAGACTTCCCAGATGGCGACGTTGGACGCCGTTCTCTCCAAACGGCTGCAGGCAAGCGTGCTTGACTCCGAGTGGCGGATACGGATTTACGCTTTTTCTGGTGATGGTTGGAGACAACCGTTGGGAGACCAATGGAGGCGGCGACGCATTGCCGATCTTTGCGCGGCGGGAATACCTCGGATTGTAGTGACGGTGACCCTCACCCGACGTGTGTGTCGCGGCAGCGGAATACACGGTCAGGTGAGGGTTTTGTCGGGCTTTCCTTGATTATTAATGAACCCTCAAATGCCATTTGATTTCTGAATTCGGGATGCTGCCTTTTTGCGGAATCACGGTGATTCCTTTAGGGATGGTTGCGACACCATTGATCGTAATAAGAATGGAATCGGCTATCGGCCAAGCGCCTCCACAATGATGGGAATGGCCGGCGGAATGCGCTGACTCGTGGCGGTGAGGTTCCGTATCATCGACAGGTGGGTGCCGGAAACGATGTTGAACTCGATTCCCGGGAGGCGGGCGGAAGTAAGAGGCACCAGCCCGTCTCCGATCTGCCGGGTCATGGAAAGCAGCATATCCTCCATGGTGTCGCCTGCCCCCCGGCCCTCATCCGGCACCCGATCTTTCAAATCCGTGGCCAATGCATCTATCTCATCCTTTTGCTCTTGGCTCAGAACCCCGGCAATCACCATCATGTCCACATTGGGGGGATGAGGCCGTCGGTTCAACCGCGTCAAAAATTCGCTTCCCGGGGTCAGATCGATACCGGCCTCGCCGACCCCGTCCACAACCCCTCTCAGCCAATGATAATCGCCTGTGGACAGACTGACCAGTTGATCGCGAATTTCCATGACGATACGAAATCTTGCCAACTCCGATCCATGATTCGGCGTCCCGACCATGATCAAGCGGTCCACCCGGGGTAGCGCACCGCTGTCGGCCTTTGCCCCGTAATCCAACTCCGGGTTGGTCAGCATCTCGCGGGCAACGAGCCCCCCCATGCTGTGAGCGACGATGGAGATCCTCTCCCCTGGCGGCATCGACTCGAGGCTTTTCAGAAAAAACCGGGCGGATTCGGCGATGGGCTGGTCATTGGGATAGGTCAGAATCAGTACTGAGAAACCATCATCCGAAAGAACCGGGGCCAGAGTCATCCAGACGATTCCGGGGTCATCGAGCCCGTGGACGAGAACGACGGGTTTATTTTCTGGAGGCCCCGACCCCGGAAGCTTGGATGGGTCAAACGGTTTCAGGCCGTAGGTGGCCTTGATCCGGTCAACCGTCTCC
>JASFIA010000150.1:0-6239 GCA_050122915.1 Desulfobacterales bacterium
TACCCAAAGCGATTGGATGACACGGCAGGAGATCTTTCAAGATCTTTTCATCCGCCTAACGCGGCATGAGAGTGAGTTATGGCAAAAGCACAAAAAGTAATGAAGTCAGACGCTGAAAGTAAAATTAACGAAGCGGAAGTCTGCTTTTCTATGGGACTCTACGACGAAGCCGCTGCCATTTTCGAGCAGGTTGTCAATGATTTCCCCAATCTCGATGACGAACAGAAGATCGCAGTGGAAGTTCGATTGAGGGAGATAAAAGAGAAACTCAAGGAAGTCTCGAGGGATGAAGCCGGGAATGTTTCTTCCGAAGAAATATCCATGTTGAAAAAGACGCTTTCAGGTCAGGAAGAAGCCCCTGCCATACTCGATAGCGCATCCGCATTCAAAGATTTGGGACTGTTCGAAGAGGCCGTCGCGGAATATGAAAAGCTTATCTATATTGGCTTTGAAGATGTTGAAAGCGTCATACAGGAAATATCCGCCTGTCTGGTCAAGCTCCATTCACCAGTGGAGCTTTTTGATCGGATCATGAAGATTGCCGGGGATCAACGCTTAGAAAAAGAACACATGGCCAGGGTCAAGTCTCTATTCGGGCAAGATATGGAAAAGCGCGACAACCGCGACCTTGCAATGGATTTGTACGAGGCTGCCCTCAAAGATGCACCAGGCAACGTCGATATCAAAAAGCGGCTCGAGGGGCTAAGAAGTTCCCTCGCATCCGGTTCAAAATACGATTTTTTACTCAGAAACGATTTGGTCAGCACTGATCAGCTGCAGCGTGCCGCCAGCCTCGCCAAAAAATCAAGGAAGAGTGTCGAACATGTCCTCATGAACTCTTTCGGTGTCCGTCTGAGTGATATCGGCAAATCTTTTTCACAGTTTTACGGTTGCCCTTTCAGGAAATATGATTCTGATGTTCCAACGCCCTACGAGTTGTTGGGAAGCTTAAAAAAATCATTTCTTATAAACGAGGTCTGGGTGCCCCTCAACTGGGGGAAGGAAGGGGTGGAAATTCTCGTCGATAATCCCAGAGACTTGAATAAAACAGACAACATTCGCGCCCTGATGAAAAGTGCGAAAATCAACTTTTCCGTCGCTATAAAGGAGGATATAGAACTATATATCAATCAGTTTTACTCTGCCGATCAACAACTGGAAATGGCTGTCGGAGAGGATGGTATAGATGCATTCGATGAGATATTGGATGTGTCATTTGAAGAAGAGGACGATACGGAAGACAGTATTGATGACATGGACGAGAGTTCCAGCAAGGTTGTGAAGCTGGTCGACCAGTGTCTCATTGCCGCTTATCGAAAGAATGCATCTGACATCCATATCGAACCCCAGCCGCAGACCAAAACAACCAATATACGTTTTCGAATGGATGGTGTTTGTCAAGACTACATCAAAGTACCAAACTCCATGGCAAGGGGAATCTTGTCCCGCGTCAAGATTATGGCCGGTCTCGATATCGCCGAGCGTCGTTTACCTCAGGATGGGAAGATTAAATTCAAACGGAAAGGTGTGCCTCCATTTGAGCTCCGGGTTGCAACCCTGCCAACGGCAGGAGGACATGAGGATTGCGTTCTTCGGATTCTGGCCTCAGCTGGTGTGATGAAACTCGATGACATGGGGCTCAGCGATCGCAACCTGTCGGTCGTCAAAGAAAGTATCCAAAAGCCATACGGCCTCATTCTTGTCGTTGGACCGACCGGCTCCGGAAAAACCACGACCCTTCATGCGGCCTTGGGGCACATCAACAAGCCAGGGATCAAAATCTGGACGGCTGAGGATCCTGTGGAAATTACACAGACCGGATTGCGGCAGGTCGAGGTCAAACCCAAAATTGGCCTGGACTTTGCCAGGGTAATGCGTGCCTTTCTCAGAGCGGATCCCGATGTAATCATGATTGGTGAGATGCGTGACGAGGAGACGGCCTCTATCGGCGTGGAGGCCTCTCTGACGGGCCATTTGGTTTTTTCTACCTTGCATACGAACAGTGCTCCGGAAACGGTGACCCGGCTTCTGGATATGGGGTTGAATCCTCTGAATTTTTCAGATGCTTTTCTCGGAGTCCTCGCTCAACGACTGGTGCGTCGTCTCTGTTCCTGTAAGAAAGAATACACTCCAGACCAGGACGAATTTGACGCCATCGTTGAGGACTACGGAAGAGAAGATTTTAAACGGACGTCCATAACGTATTCGAAGGATCTCAGGCTCTACCGCCCCGGAAGTTGCGAAAAATGCTCCGGGACCGGATACAGGGGGCGAATGGGTATTCATGAACTCATGGAGGGCACCCGCAGCATCAAAAAACTCATCAAACAGGCGGCTCCCACCGAAGATCTTTTTCAAAAGGCTATCGACGAAGGAATGTCGACCCTAAAGCAAGACGGTATAATGAAGGTGTTGCAGGGGCATACCGATTTGCCGGAGGTTCGTCGCGTATGTATCTCTTGATCCATCAACGATCCTTTAACGAGCACGTCTGATCGTTTAACCTGATGATATACTTTCAAGGCGGAATTGGCATTTTGCCATCACTCCCGCTGCTACCGGGAGTCAACGGTGGACATCGGATCGCAAGACTGGGATCATCTTCTAAAAGATGGCTGTAACGACCTCTCGCTATCCGTTGACGCTAGTCAGATCGACCGCTTCACTGCCTATTGTAGAGAACTCGTCCGTTGGAACCGCCGTATCAACTTAACCCGGATCGAAGCTCCCCGCGACATCGCTATCAAACACATACTGGATTCTCTGACTCCCGCTCAACGGATTCCTTTCCGAGCCAACATGCTTGATCTGGGCAGCGGCGCCGGTTTTCCAGGGATTCCCCTAAAAATTCTCAGAGATGATCTTGCGGTGAGCCTGATCGATGCATCAAGAAAACGAATCCATTTCCTAAAACACATCATCCGAACATTTGAATTTGATGGGGTGTCGGCTTATCAGATGCGGGCCGAAACCCTTGAAGGGGAGACTTTCTTTGACGCTCCGTTCGACGTTGTTATCTCGAGAGCGTTTACCAGCATTGTCCGCCTTGTCCGCCTTTCCATTCCCTTACTGAAGTCAGATGGGATAGTGATGGCGATGAAGGGGCCTGACTGCCATGCGGAGATGGATGAAGCCCTTCGTTGGATTCAACGTAAGCGCTTGCCCTATTCGATCACCTGTTGCTCTTCAGTGCTGCCGGGTTCGACCTACCTGCGCAACTTGGTGGTTGTCAGTCGATACCCTGGTGAGCGATGATCGGTGTCGTGGACACGGCCATCCGCGGCTGCACATAGCAGTCTGGGGGAAGCACAATCGAGCCGACAGAAAAGCCATCAATTGCCTTTCATTTGAATGCGCATCACACAATGAATCACGCCGGTGCCCTGAGGCTGAGCGACGCCAGATGGGTTTCCGGTCTTGCCTCCAATCAACGCTCTTATCCGGAGATGACAGATGACTACCGGTTCGACCCATTCACATCGATCCATTTACGCTTACCTTTCGCTGGCGCTCAAAGGGTTTTGCATGGGAGCGGCGGATGTGGTTCCCGGTGTTTCCGGCGGGACCATGGCTCTCATTCTGGGTATTTATGAAGAGTTAATTCAGGCGATCCGCTCCTTTGACATGGCATTTATTCGTCGCTTATACCAGGGCCGATTGCGGGAAGCCCTAAACGGCGTTCCGTGGCCGTTTCTTCTTGCATTAGGAATGGGGATATTGACGGCAATTCTCAGTCTGGCCAGAGTGATCGGTTGGATGCTGGGCAACTATCCGGTCTACGTCTGGTCTTTTTTCTTCGGTCTCGTCCTAGCCTCTGTCGTTGCTGTGGGGCGGCAGATGGATCGGTGGACTGCCGGGACGGTATCCTGGATGATCATGGGGGCCCTTGGAGCCTATTGGGTGGTTGGAATCGTTCCCATCAATACGCCCGAGACGCCTCTCTTTTTATTTCTAAGCGGTGCAGTCGCCATCTGTGCGATGATTCTGCCCGGCATATCGGGCTCTTTCATCCTGGTCTTGCTGGGAAAATATCAATTTGTGCTCAATGCCGTAAACCAAAGGGATTTTTTGATTCTGTTCATCTTCGGCATGGGTGCAGCTGCAGGCCTGCTTTGTTTCGTTCGTCTGCTCAATTGGCTTCTGTTGCGTTATCGCACGTGGACGCTGGCGTCTTTGGTGGGGCTGATGATGGGGTCCCTCAGAAAGGTTTGGCCCTGGAAATTAACCGGTAGCGGCGTCTATGATGTGAACCATATGCCGACCCAATTCAGCAGTGAGGTCATGACGGCGGTGGGACTGATGGTGCTTGGCCTCTTGGCTGTGTGGGGGTTGAATACCCTGGCCAAGTATCAACGCAGCGGCTAATAACCAGCCGATCGGCGGTTTTTCAGTGACCCATGGCCTCTCTCCCTTTCATCATGAGAACCGATCCCGTTGATGAATGCGGTTGCATGTCCGTCCGTTCCAGCACCCCCCTGTCAAGGTTCTGACATCGATCACTCATTTTGGACCGTTTCTCTTCGGCCTGGCAGCTATGGTCACCTCGTCGCTATTCCTGTCCATTTTTGCGCCGCCGACAGAGAGGTATGGGCCTGAATACAAGGTCAACGAACGACAGGGTAGAATGGAATGGGTTCGAAGAGGTCACCGATGAAATGGCGGGTATCAGAGAGGGATCGATCAGGCTTTTTCGGATGGCGTTCGGAAGTAACATGTTCACTTTTGACGCGGAAGATAGTGAAGGCGCAGGATTTGTGCCTTCGGAACAACTGCATCGCCCCCCGAAGGCTATAGGGTGGTAATCAGTAGAAGGTAGGCACTGAGAATGGCGGCGATGTGTTTAAGTTCAAATCGTGGCCGGAGGTCGGCGTGAACAGCCGGCTGGACGGACAAAGGCGGTTTGGGAAGTGAAATCAGGTTGCATGCGGAGCATTTCTGATATGCGTTCGGAAAGAGGGTTGGTGAGTTCGTGGTCGTCGAGAGTGGCGGCCTTGTCGAGCATGTCCAAATAGGGTTCGATGTCCGGAAAGAAATCCAGTACCCGGCGACTGATATGGATACCGCCATCGTCAAGGGGCATCATGGAGCGTCCATTGTCGCCGGGGAATAGGGTCGGGCTCCTTTCGGAAATGAGCTATTCAATGGCGACATCCAGCACCCGTGCCATGTTTTCAAGGTCTTGGCGGGTTGGCTTTTGTTTGCCGAGTTCAATATTTTTCACCTTGGTCCGGCCGGAGTCAAAGGAGGTGTTAAAGGCCTTTGCTCCAAACGACCCCTGGTTCATGTTGGACCGCTTTCGCAGAACCTGAATGATTTCCGATTCCGAATTCCAGCTCGATGGGGGCGGCAATCGATGACCGTCTGTTCACCTGTTCGCCACGTCATCCCGACCCTGCTGACGAGGCACCGCCGAGGTGCTCAATTGTCTGCCAGTTCGACAAAGCGGAAGTGGATCGGCCGTGGGCCGACGTCGAGGACGGCAACAGTGGGGGGGCGACCATGGCGAGGAAAGGATGCGCTGCCGGGATTGAGGTAGAGAATGCCTTTGTCATTGTGGGCTTCGGGGCGATGGGTGTGACCCGATATGACTGCATGAATGCCAACGGTTTCGGGGTCGAGATCTAGCGTGAGACGATCATGAAGCACATAGATCATCTTACCGTCCACATCGATCAACTCCGTATCATGAAGAGAAACCGTCCAGGGGCCGTTGTCCATATTGCCCCTGACGGGGATGACAGGGGCGATGGCTGTGAGTTCGTCAAGTACATTTGGGCCTCCGATATCACCGGCATGGATGATCAGATTGACATCGGACAGTGCCTTCTTTGCCGAAAACGTCAGATGTCCATGGGTATCGGATACAATGCCGATGCGTCGGCACGCGGAGAAGGAGTGGGTCATGGCGGCCTTCCCATAGGATGGTTCTGAATCGTTGTTCCAGACAATGCAAAAACCGTTATCACAGACGGGCAAAAGAGTCTGCTATTACCGTCAGAAGTCCGCTCAAGCTGGGGGGTAAACCCAAAAACTGGATGCCTAAAGCCGGCCTCGACGATGTCTGGCGATCGGCTGCGCCATTCCACACAATACGCCCCCTGACGGCGAGAGCCATGCTTTCGTTGGGAAGATTCATATGCACAGTGACGAGCTTGCCCTTCAACCGCGGCTGCTCAGCAGATGCCGAATTCTTGTCCAGAACGATCGATATGCCGTCTATGGACATGTCTTTGGCCTTG
>JASFIA010000151.1:0-6238 GCA_050122915.1 Desulfobacterales bacterium
CGGTTGGCGGCACCGGTACGTCCATCACCAACATCGTGCACACCCAGGGCTGGATTCATTGCCATACACCGGCTACCGATGCGTCGGGTACCGTGAAGGCCACCATGGACGTGTTGTTCGACGAATTCAAACAGCATCGTATGCCCGCCAAGCTTCGGGTTTCCATGGCCTGCTGCCTCAACATGTGCGGTGCCGTGCACTGCTCGGACATTGCCATCCTGGGCTATCATCGCAAGCCGCCGATGCTGGACCACGAGTATCTGGACAAGATGTGTGAGATTCCTCTGGCCATCGCCGCCTGCCCCACCGCTGCCATCAAGCCCTCCAAGGTCGAACTGGCCGATGGCACCAAGGTGAACAGTGTGGCCGTGAAAAACGAACGCTGCATGTTCTGCGGCAACTGCTACACCATGTGCCCGTCCATGCCGCTTTCCGACAAGGAAGGCGACGGCATCGTCCTGATGGTGGGCGGCAAGGTGTCCAACCGTATCAGTACACCCAAGTTCTCCAAGGTCGTCGTGGCCTTCATTCCCAACGAGACGCCTCGCTGGCCCACCATGACAGCGACCATCAAGAAAATCGTCGATGTCTATGCCGCAGAAGCCAACAAGTATGAGCGGCTGGGCGAGTGGGCCGAGCGGATTGGCTGGGAACGCTTCTTCGAGAAAACCGAGCTGGAATTCACCCACCATCTCATCGACGACTTCCGCGATCCGGCCTATTATACCTGGCGTCAGACCTCCCAGTTCAAGTTCTAAACAGACGCCTATTCGCCGGGGCACGGGACCAGCCCCTGCCCCGGCATTCAAGAAAGAGGGACTGCGATGGATTATGAAGAGGCAAAGACCAAAATCGTAGAGGCGCTCCAGAAAAAGCAGAAATCCAAGAGCAAGTTCTACTTCAACGACCTGGCCAAGATCCTGGAGACCAAGCCTCGCGAAGCCAAGAAATTCGTCAACCAGCTTGTGCAGGAAGGCGTCCTGGAATACTGGTCGAGCGGCAGCACCTCCATGTACGGCCTGCCCGGCACCGGCAAGCAGGCCCACGCGGAGCACGAGGATTAATCTTCCCTATCGACGGATAGCGTTTCCTTTCGGACCCAATGCTCTTGCCTGATCGAGGACATCCCGGAATAGTGGTGGCAGCGCTCCGGGGCGGTTCCGGCAAGACCATCCTATCGATCGGCATTACCGCGGCGCTGACCCGGATGGGTTACCGCGTCGCCCCTTTCAAAAAGGGACCCGACTACATCGATGCAGGCTGGCTCGCCCTCGCGGCGGGCCGCGCCTGCTATAATCTAGACACTTTCCTCATCGATCCCCCCCGTATCCTTCATTCCTATTTCAGCCACTCCAGAGGGTGCGATCTTGCCGTCATCGAGGGCAACCGGGGCCTCTACGACTGCATCGACACCCGGGGTGAAACCAGCACCGCTGAACTATCCAAGTTATTGAAACTGCCTGTAATTCTGGTGATCGACGGAACCAAGACCACCCGAACTATGGCGGCGGTGGTCAGCGGGTGCAGCCGTTTCGATCCCAGCGTTCGCATCCGCGGCGTGGTGCTGAACCGGGTCGCCGGAAGCCGGCACGAGAGCATCCTGAGAAATAGCATTGAGGAGCACTGCGGCATTCCCGTGATGGGCGCCATACCGCGGTTTCATCACCAGCGGTTCCCGGAACGGCACATGGGGCTCGTGCCGACAGCGGAGCACGAGTGGGCGACGGAGGCCGTTGTCGCTGCCGCCCGTATCGCCAAGGATCACATCGATATCGACGCCATCCTCCGGATGGCATCCGAGGGCGAGGCTGCCGGCAGCCAGATCCATCATCCGGTGGATGTGGTCTCTGAAGGCCCGGCGCCTGAAAATCGACCGGTGATCGGAGTGATTCAGGACTCGGCATTTCAATTCTATTATCCCGAAAACCTGGAAGCCCTTGAAAATGCCGGAGCAACGCTTGCCCGCATCAGCCCCCTGAACCGGGAAGGCTTTCCCGATACTATCGACGCGCTGTATATCGGTGGGGGATTTCCGGAAACCCACGCCGCCGAGTTGGCTGCCAACCATCCGTTTCGGGCACGGGTCAAGGCACTGGCGGAAGACGGGATGCCCATCTACGCCGAGTGCGGTGGGCTCATGTATCTGGGAGAGCGGTTGGTTCTCGAATCGGGAACCTTTGAGATGGCCGGGGTCCTACCTTTGGTGTTCGGTTTTTCCAGTCGGC
This sequence comes from Desulfobacterales bacterium, assembly GCA_050122915.1. Lineage (GTDB taxonomy): Bacteria > Desulfobacterota > Desulfobacteria > Desulfobacterales > UBA5852 > CALNZV01. The sequence continues at coordinate 2,226 of JASFIA010000151.1, forward strand.
CCCAGGGCCACGGATATACCCTTCTGAGGGTGGATCGCCGCAATCCCTATTTCCCGGTAGGCAAGGAACTCAAAGGCCATGAGTTCCATTATTCCAGTGTTCTAGAATTCGGGGGTCGGGAATCGGACTTTGCTTATACCATGACTCGGGGAACCGGGCTCTACAAGGGCAAGGACGGATTATGTTTTAAGAACGTTCTGGCCACCTATACCCACCTGCACGCCCTGGGCACCCCCGGATGGGCGCCGGCTTTGGCGTCCGCGGCCGCATCCTATCGGAAACAAAAAGGGCGAGCAGCCGGCTGATGCCGGCCCTCGCCCTCGACTCGGACAACTACTTGGTCTTTGGGTGGCACTTGGTGCAGGTGGTCGGTGCCGCTTTGGTCTTGTTTTCTTTGTTATAGGTTTTGTGGCAGCCGGTGCAGTTCATGTGAATCGCCTCGGCATGGTATTCCAACTCTTTTTTGTCTTGCTCTTCTTTGGACAGGCCTTTAATCGCTTTTTTCTCGTCTTTTCCCATCTGCCCGGGCTTTTTATGGCATTCGATGCAGGACTGGACGGGGTCGCCCTCTTTTAGTTCCAGGGGTTGTCCGTTTTCGTCATGATGGCATTCGCCGCAGGTGGCGCCGTATTCGGTCGAATGCTTCTTGTGGGAGAATTCAACAATGCCTTTGGTGTGCTCGTAGGCAGGGTTCTCCATAGTGATAACATCCGCCACTTCGCCCGAGGATGCTAACAGTCCGGCCGAAAAACAAAAGAGCGCAATAGCGGCAACGGCCAACAGCAGAAATGGTTTCCCGTTCATAAGACCCTTATACCTCCCTTTCCGTTTGATGTTTCCTCCCCCCTTCATGGGGCAGACCGCGGAAAAAACGCTATCAAATCCTTGGATCACTGTCAACGCAAAGACTTCCGCTGATGGCGGGGCGCTGATATTCTGCAAGGGCTTGTGGCAACCGACGTCAATGGGTCGGACGAGTGAACCCCGCCTTTTGTCGACACCTTATTTTTCAGTGTCGATTCCGCTGTCGAGCCATCACGATGGAAGCTCGGCGATCATCAACGCCTCGGCCGCCTGGTGGCCGGCTTTCAGGGCATCGAATTGGTCCACCAAGGGCGCTAACCGCTCCGCCTCCTGCTGGACGTAGTCATAGAGGGGAAGAAACCCGCGATCAATGTCGTCATAGAGCATATGAAGCTTGGCCGACAACCGCTCTTCGAGCTCCTGTTCGAGGGCTTCGCCTCCTCGGTCGAGCCCCCGCTCGAACTGCTGGATAATTTTTTTTTTTCGGACAAACAGGACGCCCCCGGCCAGAAAAAGACCGGCACCGGTCAGCAACCCCCCGGTAATGTCGAAAAAAATGGAGTGAGTGACGGCGAGAATCACGGCCCCGACAGCGGTGAGAATTCCCCCCCCCATCAGCGTCGGCGCGATGGATTCGGGGTCATGCTCGAGGGTTTTTACCAAGGTGTCCTTTCCGTCCAGTGCCCCGATTCGCTCCCTGACTGCCTGGATGACTTCCAGCCGCCGCTGGCTGATTTTCGAAAAGAGGTCATCGTCGGAGTGGGATGGGTTGACTTTATTGGTCAGGTTGGTGCGAAGGCTCTGGAGCATTTGTCTTACGCCGTCGGCGAAATGTTCGGCGCCTTCTTCGGTAATTCGGTTGAAGTCGTCCTTGAGGCGGAGCTCCAGAGAATGCTGCAATTCGGAAAGCCATGATTGGATGGACCGTTTCCGATCGAAGATGGATCGAAAGGACATCTGAAATATACTGCCCACCGACAACCCTTCTCTTAGTTCGACTTTGATGTCGCCGGCGGTTTTCCGATAGCGCTCAGACAATCGTTTGATCAGGCTCTGGAGTTCGTAGGAGGATTGCTGATGGCTGGCGGCCAGCCGGTTTTTGATGCCGGATACGATTTCCTGATCGCCTCGCAGTGCCGTCCGGCGGTCTACCATAGACTGATCCACCTGCGCCAGTACTTGGCCGGTGGCGTCGAGGATGGATTCCAGTTTCAGTCGATACTGTCGGCCGCCGGTAACCGTGCTTCGGATGTAGGCGCGGACGGCTTCGAAACCGCTTTCGGGGTGACCGTTGAGCGCCTTGTCTGCAGAGGTGACGAATATTTCGGGGTCGGGGATATGCTTTTCACGGGCAAGACCCCGAACTTTTTCCACATTGGTTGCCAGTTCGTCCTCACGGGCAAGATCGGCCTGCTGAAGAACGATGATGATTTTTCGCCGCCATTCCTCCTGGATGAAATCGATCAGATCCCAGGCGGTCTGGGTGTAGGGATTCTTGGCCGGAAACACGAGGATCACCAGATCGCTGTTGGGAACGAAATTCCGGGTAATCTCCTGGTGATTCTCGATGACGGTGTTGGTCCCTGGTGTATCAACGATGGCGACGGATTTTAAGATGGGCAGTGGTCGGCCGATTCGCTTTAAAAAGGGGCCTGCGGACTCCTCGAAGGCAGTGTCTGCGTAAACGATCTGTTGAATGGTATCCGTGCACGGGGCAGCGTCCACGGCGCAGACATCTTCTCCAAGAAGGGCATTGATAAAACTGCTTTTGCCTGACTTGACTTCTCCAACCACTACAAAGAGAAAGGGGGCGTGAAGACTGGTCCGAAGCTGTTGAACAATAGCTGATTGGGCGTCGGCATCGAGGGAAATCAGAAAGGCGTGAAAGGTCCTGAGGTAGCCGTCGACATGGGATTGAAGCTTTGAAAAGGTCTCGCTGAGAATGTCGTGGGCCAAGAAGCGTCCTCCGCGGCAATGGGTAAGGGGGTAATGGATGATCATTAGGACATTCCCCTTAAAAAGGCAAAAGAAAAGATATGGCGAAGAGCTGCCGCTTTCAGGGTGGCATTGGGCACGCCACAGGAGAGAATCGAATAGCGCGTGGGGGTGCGGGCTCGATTGGGAAAGTCAGGGCCGGCTTCGGTGCGGGTGAGGACCGAAGATCGGAGTGGATCCGGTGAGGGGGCGGCGACATGGGGTCACACGCCCGGATTCAGCCTTGCTCGCTCTCCTCCGTTGTCTCCGCTTCGGCGTCCGGCGATCGGGAGAAGATCCTGGCGCCGATGATGCTGATTTCATAGAGCACCATCAGGGGCAGCGCCATCATGATCTGGGTCACCACATCCGGCGGGGTGATGATTGCAGCTCCGGCGAAGAATAACAGTATGGCGTATTTGCGGTTTTTCTTAAGGAAATCGACACTGACAATACCGAGTCTTGCCATAAAGGTGAGCACGAGAGGCAATTCGAAGACCACCCCGAAGGCCAGAAGCAACTTCGCGGAAAAGGAGAGATATTCTTTCATGGACGGCATCGGGCGAATGGTGTCTGTGGCAAACCCAAGAAAGAATTGAAATCCCAGGGGGAAAACGAGGAAATAACCAAACAGTGCCCCGCCAACGAAAAAGAAGGTCGACAGAAAGACGATGGGAAGCATGACCTTTTTTTCTTTTTCGTAGAGGCCCGGCGCCACGAACATCCAGAATTGGTAGAGCAGGACGGGAGATGCCAGCATGATCCCGGCGAGGAAAGCCACTTTGAGATAGGTAAAGAAGGCCTCGGGGAGACCCGTGAATATGAGGGTGTCGCCCTCCCCCATCACTTGGGTCAGCGGGCGTACCAGGATCTGAAACAAGTGCTCTTTGAACCCGTAGGATGCGGCAAACCCTATCCCCACAGCGATGAAACAGACGATGAGCCGTTTCCTGAGTTCTTCGAGATGGGCGGGAAACGGAATCTTGTCATCCTCATGCATCGGGACGATCTCCTGGAGGGTTTTTGGATGAAGCGGCGGGATCGTCTTCCTTGACTTCGGACGTCGGGTCGCCAGCACTGGGTTTGGGGGCGGTGGATGAGGCCACCGGATTGAGGGTCACGGCGTCCCTGACATCGGTTTTCAATTCATCGAAGGACTGACGCACGTCTTTGAAATCCTCATTGACGTCAAGGGATTCCTTGATTTCCCGGGTTGCCTTTCGAAATTCATTCAT
>JASFIA010000152.1:0-6226 GCA_050122915.1 Desulfobacterales bacterium
GGCATCACGTTGGTCAAGGGTCGGAATAAAATCAAGGTCACTGCAACGGATGCGTCGGGCAACACCGCGACCGACACCCTGAGGGTGACTTACAAGCCGGGCGAAGGCATCTGACGGGGAAATGCCGAGCGAGACAATGACAATGAGGGCGGAGGACCAATGAAAAACAAAATCAAAATGATCGCATTTGCAATCATAGCACTGTTTATAGTCTGCTGGGGAGGACCGTTATCGGCCGCCACACTGGTATGGGATCCGAACACAGACACCGTAGACGGTTATAAGATCTACTACGGCGAAAACCCATCCAGCCTCTCAAATTCTGTGAATGCGGGAATGGTGACCCAGTACAATCTGGACACTTTGCGGCTATCTGAAAACATTGAATACTTCTTCTGTGTCTCCGCCTACAACTCGGCAGGGGAAAGCGATCCATCCACCGCGGTGAGCTATACCCCCGCCGATCAGACGCCGCCCACGCCGCCGGGTGGATTTCTGGTTGAACTGCAGTGAGAATGAAACCGCGGTTCAACTGAACGATTCCCTGCTGTCATGGCAGTCATCGGCATCGCTGTTCAGAAAAGGTTCGAAGGGCGTTGTCAAAGCGGCGGCCATAGCGACAAAAAGAAATGAAACAAATGAGGGGTGGCTAATATGAGAGAACGCACACTATTTGAGTGACATCACGCCCGAATTTTGATAACCATAACCCAACGCCATTGCCATTCCCACCATCGACACCTCTTCTGCCTGATCCATTGGCATAATAAATGCTCGTGAACTTTCTCTACACGATTCGTCCCGTGTTTTTCTGGCATGACGGGGTTCGTTTTTTCGTGTCCCCACATCGACATGACGGCACATCGTGAGGGTGATCGAAAGTTTGCATGAAGACCAATGGGAAGGTTGGGAGATGAGGAAAATGGTAAAAAATGCTTGTTTGTCGGTGGTTCTGGTTCTGTCGGCGGTTGTCCTTTCCCAGGCGTTCGCCGCCACCCTGGTGTGGGATGCCAACACCGATGTCGTCGACGGGTACAGGATTCATTATGGAACCAGTGCCTCGAATTTATCGAAATCGGTCAACGTGGGCAAAGCCACTCAGTACAATTTAGATCAATTGCCGTTGACCGAAAAGATACAATACTACTTTAGCGTATCGGCCTACAACTCGGCCGGAGAGAGCGATCTATCGTCACCGGTGGCCTATACACCGGCAGACACCACCCCGCCGGCGCCTCCCAAAGGACTTACCGCCGAATAATCGATATGTTCCTGCGATGAATGGAAAACCTCGGGACTGCTAACGGGTTATCTCCACTGATCGTCGTCGTTTTTTTCGAGATCGATCAAGTCCCTGCCTTGACTTGCCATGTCCCTGCCTTGCTGTCCGGCGTCCCTTTTTGTTCTAATGACCTCGATGCGACCCTTTTCGCTAACCAGGGATGTCAGGAACAAACTGGCCAAACTGATAAGGACAGATCCCAGGACTGCAGACCAGAACCCCTCCACATGAAACCCGGGGATGACGCCTGCAGCCAGTTTCAGCATGAAGGCGTTGATGACAAAAGTGAAAAATCCAAGGCTCAGAAGGTTGATGGGAAGCGTTAGAATCAGCAGAATAGGCCGGAAAAAGGCATTGAAAAACCCCAGGGCGCCGGCTGCAAACAACGCGGATAGGAATCCACTGACGTAGATCCCGTCCAATAGATAGTCGGCCAGCAGCACCGAAAACGTGGTGGCCAGCCATCGGATCGTGAGTCCTCGCATGATGATCAGACTGCCTGGTTTGGGTAATTAATCGTAAATAAACGGAATCTGGAATAGACAGAGGCGTTTTCTTGCCGTTGGGGGTTGGTAAACCGATCGGGGCTCAACTGGACGGATTACCGACCCATTGCATAAAGCCATAACATAGAATGGGGCTTCGGGTGATCCTTTTTTCAATTCGCCCGGTCATGGCTGAAGCCGTCCGACCTTTCGTCCTGCCGAGCACGGCTCTATCGGATCAATCCGCCACTGTTTGTGCCCTGCTGTCCGAGGTGGTGGTCTGCTGTTGAATATAGTCGGCGAGTGCCTCCTGGGCCGACTTGTCCTTCCAGCCCACCCACCAGAATTCACAACCGAGATCAAACATGTCGTCGAAATGCCGCTTCTTGCACCAAACCGCCTTGGCCATGGCAATGACGGGGATGTCGAAGCCCGGGGACTGCATTTCCAGGGCCAGAAGCGTTCCGGGTTCCACAGCATCCTTCGTCGTGAAGCAGACCCCGCCGCCGCTGACGTTCAATGCCATGCACTCGAGCGGGCTTCCTTGGACCGTTTGCTTGTCGACCACTCGAAACTTGAGATGCCAGTTGTCATCGATTCGGGGAAATTTTCGTTTTTTCAGCATGACCCTCCTCCGTCAAAAGACCGCTCAATCCGTCACGGAGCCGCTTCAGAACATCCCGTTCCGGCTGTTTCCGATGCTAAACCGATGGATATTTCATCGGCACCATGGATCGAAAAGCTTAGAGCGATCGGGAGTGGCGGTATCGGATGGGCGTTGACGCCCATCCGGTCGCCTCCGGCTATCTGCCGGCTGCCGGCGGGCGGCCGATGCTGAAGTAGGCAAAGCCCTGGGCGGCCACATAGCTGGACGAGTAGAGGTTGCGGCCGTCGAAGATGACGGGCACTTTCAATAGCTTTTTGATGCGCCCGAAGTCGGGATTCCTGAATTGGTTCCAGTCCGTGACCACGGCCATGGCGTCGGCGCCATCCAGAGCGCTATATTGCCGGTCGACGATATCGACACCGGGATTTTCCGTGAGCACGGCTTTGGCGTTCGCCCCGGCAATTGGGTCGAAAGCCCGGACCTTGACCCCGGCGGCGGTAAGCACCTCGATGAGGTCCAGGGCGGGAGCTTCCCTGATATCGTCCGTGTTGGCCTTGAAGGCAAGCCCCCACAGCCCGATGGATTTACCGGCGGCACCCCCCTGTTCTTCAAAAAAAGCAAGGATTTTCTTCCCCAAAAGTTGTTTCTGGCGGCCGTTGACGCTGTCAACGGCGGCAATCAGATCGGGATGGTAGCCGTTTGCCTTGGCCGTGTGGATGAGGGCTTTCACGTCCTTGGGAAAGCAGGAGCCGCCGTAGCCCACCCCGGGGTAGATGAACTTGTAGCCGATACGGTTGTCGGAGCCGATGCCGAGTCGGACATCTTTCACATCCGCACCGACTTTTTCACAGATATTGGCGATTTCGTTGATGAAGGAGATCTTGGTGGCCAGCATGCAGTTGGCCGCATATTTGGTGAGTTCAGCACTTTTGACCCCCATCACCATGAGTTTGTCGCGGCTTCGGGCAAATGGGGAGTAGAGGGTTTCCAACAGTTTCGCGGTGCGAACGTTGTCGGTTCCGACGATCACCCGGTCAGGCTTCAAAAAGTCGCTTACCGCATCGCCCTCCTTCAGAAACTCCGGGTTGGAAACCACGTCGAACTCGATCGATTCGCCGCGGGCATCGATTTCCTTCTTGATGATTGTTTGAACGGCTTCGGCGGTGCCCACGGGAACCGTAGACTTGTTGACGATGATCTTGTATTCGGAAAGCGATTTTCCGATTTCTTCGGCCACCCGGTAGACGTGGGAGAGATCGCAGGAGCCGTCCGCAAGGGAGGGGGTTCCCACACAATTGAAGACAAAGAGGGCCTCTTGGATACCCTCGGCGAGATCCGTGGAGAAACTCAGTCGACCCTCGGATGTGTTTTTCCTCACCAACGGCTCCAAACCGGGCTCGTAGATGTGGATCTTGCCGTTTTTGAGGTTTTCCACGACCTGAGGGTTGATATCGATGCAGCAGACCGTATTGCCCATTTCGGCGAAACATGCCGCCGTGACCAGTCCGACGTATCCGGTGCCGACAATTGAAAGATTCATGGGGGGCTACTCCGAAATAGCGCTCGATTAAGGATGAGGTTCGATGTTGTCGACCTGACCGGCCGATGGAATCCCAAGTCGAATCGATGATTACCCGCTGAGCCCTTTACCACAAGACTCGCCGGTATAGCAACGATGCGCCTTGCCATCGTGGCAGCCCCTGATGTCAGGAAAAGTGGCGTTTCGGTTCACACCGACAGCCGGCGGCTGGGAGGGGGCATGCATATTGCCAACGATCGCCAATTCCACTATGGTGGCAAGGTTTTCGAATCAACCGATTCACCGACCGATCAATGCGGCGGACAACGGAGGTGGTCATCAAGGGAATCGTCATCGGTGCGGCCGGCAGCGGCAGCGGAAAGACCACTATCACCCTGGGGCTCCTTGCAGCCGCCAAAGCCAGGGGGATGTCCGTCGCCGCCTTCAAGGTCGGGCCCGATTTCATCGATCCGGGTCACCACACCCATATTATCGGGCGCCCCAGCCGGAATCTTGACGGCTGGATGTTGTCCGAGGAGCAGAATCTCGTGGTTTTCTCGACAGCTGCCAGAGGCGTGGACTTGGCGGTCGTCGAGGGCGTGATGGGACTCTTCGATGGCTATGACGGCCGGTCGGAGGCCGGGTCGACGGCCCAGATGGCGAAATGGCTTGGACTTCCGGTGCTGCTGGTGGTCAACGCCGCCAGCATGGCTCGGAGTGCGGCGGCAGTGGTGCAGGGGTTCGAACGGTTCGACCCGGAGCTATCCTTTGCCGGCGTTCTCTTCAACCGCATCGGCAGTCCGAGGCATCTCGGCTATCTCAGAGACGCCCTGGAGGAGAACGTTCGGATGACGGTATTGGGGGGCGTCCCCAGAACCGAAGCCGTGAACATCCCGGAGCGGCACCTGGGTCTGCACACGGCAGACGACCATCCCCTGACCGAAGCGGTGATCGACCGGCTGTCGACACTGATCGAGTCCTCCATGGACCTGGATGCATTTTTCGACCGACTGCCGGAAGTCGGTGCTACGAAGTCGAAGCCGGTTCCCGATCATCGCCACCCAAGGCCGGTGAGGATCGGGGTGGCCCGGGATCGGGCCTTCTGCTTTTACTACCCCGACAATCTGGACATGCTGGAGGCCGCGGGGGCCCAACTGATTGACTTCTCGCCAATTCGGAGCCCGTCGCTCCCTTCGGGGATTGACGGCCTTTATTTCGGCGGCGGCTATCCGGAGTTGTCCGCCGCTGAGTTGGCCTCAAACGACCGACTCCGTGGGGAGGTTCTGAAGGCCAGTGAAGCCGGAATGCCCATCTACGGGGAATGCGGGGGGTTCATGTACTTATGCCGGGAGTTGATCGACCTGGACGGTACTGCCCATCCGTTGGTCGGATGCTTTCCGATGACCACGCGAATGCAGTCGATCCGACGGTCGCTGGGCTACCGGGAAGCCACCCTCTCTGAGGATACCCCGTTGGGTCCAGCAGGCCTCACCCTCCGCGGGCACGAATTTCACTATTCGGATATCGAGTGCATCGCTTCACCGGTGCCGACCGTCTACCATGTGGCTCCCAGAGAAGGGGTCAGCCATGCGGCCGAAGGCTATTGTCTTCGACAGACATTGGGAAGCTACCTGCATCTCCACTTCGGCAGCTGTCCTGAGGCGGCGGCTGCTTTCGTTGATGCATGCATGACTTACGGGAGAAGTCGCCGAACATAGGGGGGGAATCCTCCCTCCTGGCGGCCGCCATCAGCCCTGTTCTTATCGAAACGGATTAATACCCCATGAAACCTCAAACCATTGAAGAAAACAGCTTCGCCATCATCGACCGGGAGGCCGGTAACCACGGCCTGCCGGTCGACCAGTGGGCCGTCGTCCGACGAATGATCCACACATCCGCCGATTTCGACTACATCCGGACGGTTCGTTTTCATCCGGAGGCGATCGGCGCCGGGATAAAGGCGATCCGTGGAGGAAAGACCATCGTGACGGACACGCAAATGGCCCGGGCTGGCATTCGTCAGGGTGACGTTCAGGCCTTCGGCTGCCGGCTGGAGTGCCTGATTTCGGAGCCCACTGTCGTTCATGCGGCCAAGGCTCTGGGCACCACCCGAGCGCTGGCGGCGGTGGATGCGGCCATTCCCCTGATGAGCGGGGGCATCACCGTCGTCGGAAACGCCCCGACAGCGCTCCTGCGGCTGATCGATTTGGTGAAAAGGAAAGACATCCGGCCGGCCCTCATCATCGGCCTGCCCGTTGGGTTCGTCAACGCCGCTGAATCCAAGGAAGCCCTGCTGTCCCTGGATTGCCCGTACATCACCAATGTCGGTCGAA